>DATBWL010000022.1:0-4721 GCA_036514795.1 Minisyncoccota bacterium | reverse complement strand
TACTTATATTTTATAGAATGTCAACAGAAGAAAAATATTGGAGTGCCCATCGGGGGAGGCATATGGGAGTTGCACCCATGATAACTCCGCCACAGGGAGTCGTGTTGCTACTACACTAATGCCTCCATAAAAATTCTTTTTTAAAAAGAATTTGTGCACGGGAGAGGAATTGAACCTCCACACCCTTGCGGGCACAGCCACCTCAAGGCTGCGTGTCTACCGTTTCACCACCCGTGCAGTTTATTGATCATACTGAATTTTCTTACTATTTTCAAGCAGAGGAAACTTGCTGTTAAGAAAAGTTCTGCGCAGGCCGACTGGGCCGAGCAAAGAAATCCGCCAGCCGGCGGATATTCGTGCTTTTCGTATAGTAAGTTTCCGTAGCTTTCAAATTAAAATCCCGCCATCAGGCGGGATTTTAATTAAGCATTTTCCGTTTCTGGAACTTTTGATTCTTTATCGCTGTCAGCAGACATCAAGACACTTTTCATTTTCCTTCTAATTTCTTTCGCCGCTTTTTCTCTGATGAAATAAAGTTTTGATCGGCGAGTTTTTGATTTCTTCAGTATTTCTATCTTATCAATCATCGGAGAATAAAGTGGAAAGATTCTTTCTACTCCTACTCCATCGGATATTTTTCTGACGGTAAAAGTTGCGCCGGAACTTTGCTTGCCATGCTTCCTGGCCAAGACCAATCCTTCAAAAGCCTGGAGGCGGAATTTGCCCTTGCCTTCAGCGATCTTGGACCAGACTCGCAAAGTGTCCCCTGATTTGAAATCAAGCTTGGCTCTTTCTTCTGTATTTATTGGAGAAAATTTAACCGTCATAATTTTTTTACTTTATCACAATGCTATGTCTTTAGCAAACCTAGCCCCGTGATAGCGAAGCTATTTTACGGGGTTATTTCCTTGTCTTGATGATTTCATCGGCCACGTTCTGGGGCACGATGTCGTAGCGCAAGAATTCCATGTTAAATCCGGCCCGGCCTTCGGTCATCGAGCGAAGCGAAGTCATGAAGCCAAACATTTCTGAAAGTGGCACGACGGCTTTGACCACCTTGTTCATTCCTCTGTCTTCCATGCCTTCGATCAGTCCGCGCTTAGAAGACAAGTTGCCAGTGACATCGCCCATGAATTTATCCGGAGTGATTACTTCCACTTTCATCATCGGCTCGAGAATCACAGGGCGGGCGCGCCTGGCGCCATCTTGCACTGCCATAGAAGCGGCGATTTTGAAAGCCATTTCATTGGAGTCCACTTCGTGATACGAGCCATCATACAAATCCACTGAAACATTCACCAGCTTGAAGCCGGCGAGCACTCCGCGATCCAATCCCTCCTTCAACCCTTTCTCCACGGCTGGAATATATTCTTGAGGGATGACACCTCCTCTGATGGTGTTCACAAATTCAAAGTCTTTTGTTCTCTTGGTATTCTTCGGCACATCTTCAGGATCGACATTCATATCCATCGGCTTGACTCTGATCCTGACATGGCCGTAGTTTCCTCGGCCTCCGGATTGTTTGATGTATTTGCCTTCGACTTCAGCCGTGCCGGTGATCGTCTCTCGATAAGCGACTTGCGGTTTGCCGACATTGGCTTCAACGGTAAATTCTCTCTTCATACGGTCGACTATGATTTCCAAATGAAGTTCGCCCATGCCAGCGATGATCGTCTCTCCAGTTTCCTGATCAGTGGAAACTTTGAAAGTCGGATCTTCTTGGGCGAGGCGGTTGAGCGCCATGCCCATCTTTTCTTGGTCGGCTTTAGTCTTCGGCTCGATGCGGAGAGAGATGACCGGTTCCGGGAAGACGATGCGGTAAAGTTCAATCGGATTATTTTCATCGCAAATCGTGTCGGAGGTGATCGTGTCTTTCAGCCCCACGGCGGCGGCGATTTCTCCGGCATAAACCTTCTTCACTTCTTCTCTGTCATTGGCATGCATTCGCAAAATACGGCCGATTCTTTCTTTATTGCGAGTGCGAGGATTATAAACATAAGAACCGGCGGTCAAAGTTCCAGAATAGACGCGGAAAAAAATAAGCTGACCAACGAATGGATCAGTGGCGACTTTGAAAGCCAGCGCTGAAAAAGGTT
Organism: Minisyncoccota bacterium; assembly: GCA_036514795.1. Classification (GTDB taxonomy): domain Bacteria; phylum Patescibacteriota; class Minisyncoccia; order Phycocordibacterales; family UBA9973; genus DATBWL01. Next base: position 2,625 of record DATBWL010000022.1, on the reverse strand, counting down.
CTGAATCGGAGGCGTGGCGGACCATTTTTTCATCTGTATCAGGATTAGTGCCTTCGATCGGAGGAATATCAGTCGGCGCCGGCAAGTAGTCCACAACAGCATCCAAGACTAATTGCACGCCTTTATTTTTAAGAGCTGAACCAGCAAAGACTGGGAAAATAAGATTGGCAATGACAGCCTTTCTCATCATAATCTTTAAAGTCACATTGTCTGGAATCTTGCCTTCTAAATAAGCCGTCATGGTAGCATCATCCGTCTCGACGATTTTCTCAATCAATTCGCTGTGATATTTCTCGGCGTCCGCCTGGTATTCGGCCGGTATGTCTTTTTCGATCACCTGATTGCCCATCTCGCCTTCGAAATAATAAGCTTTCATCTTGAGCAAATCGATGACGCCTTCATGTTTGTCTTCCAACCCGATTGGAATCTGCATACGGACAGCCTTTTTGGAAAGTCTTTCTAAGATAGTTTTATAGGAATGCTCAAAAGATGCGCCGGAGCGGTCGAGCTTGTTGATAAAACAAATACGAGGCACATTGGCTTCATCGGCATAACGCCAGTTGGTTTCAGATTGAGGTTCCACGCCGGCCACGCCGTCAAATACTACGACCGCGCCGTCCAACACGCGAAGAGACCTTTTCACTTCCGCGGTGAAATCGATGTGCCCCGGAGTATCGATGATATTGAAACGAACTTTCTTGCTCTTGTCTTCCTTCGCGTAAGTCGGACTCCAGAAACAGGTGATAGCCGCGGCGGTAATGGTGATGCCTCTTTCTCGCTCTTGTTCCATCCAGTCGGTGGTCGTCTCGCCTTCGTGCACTTCACCGATATTGTGCTGAGAACCGGTGTAATATAAAACGCGTTCAGATGTCGTCGTCTTGCCGGCGTCGATGTGCGCAATGATTCCAAAATTCCTAACTTTCTCTAACGGATAATCTCGTTCCATATATGATTAATATTGATAAATATGCCTATAAAATTAAAAACCCCCGAGGGCTAATGTAGAATCTAATATACGACATTCCCCTCTTTTTTGCAAATTAAAAGCCCGTCTACAATTAGAAACGGGCTTATTAAAAGACTTAGCGTACTGGCTTACTATATGGATTATCAACAGTTCTTCTTGCTCCTATGATAGTATCGGTGTATTTTTTTTCTTTTTTCACTTTTTGCTCTTCAATAAAATCTTTTTTATTGAAAGTTTCACCAGTATCATCCTTAAACCACTTCATTAAAGTTCTCAATGTCACAATTTTTTCCACTTCAATCCTTGGTCCTGATTCCTGTTCCTCATGGTCAAAAGTGATATAAAACACCAAAACTTTGAATTTCTGTTTCAGAGAATATTTCTCGTGAATTTTTACCAATAACTCTCCGAGAACATCACTACAATCTTCTGTGCCATTTTTAATATCTTCTCTGACTGGACCAAATTTTGTTTTGTTAATTGGTTTAATATTGAGTTTCAGAATTGTTTTCATTGTATTTAAGGTTTTTAATTTACAGTTTGAGTTTAAATTTCTACTCTCACACTACCATTTGAGGGGGTTTTGTCAAAAAGAAAAAGCCCCCGATGTTGGGGGCTTTAAAACAGCATTACTTCAATATCTCCGTTAAGATTTCGGAAAGATCAAAAGAAACAGTCATCTTCCCTTCCTCAACTTTCACGCCTGAAAAATGATCTGATGAAAAATTTACTTTGAAATTTCCTTTGACTTCTTTCCAGGTATCAGAATCTAAAACTTTCCAATCCGGCTTATTACTTGTATCAGATTTGACCAAACAAGCGAGATACTTGTCCGTGCATTGTATATTTATGATTTTTTCATTTACTTTGCACAAGGCAATATAGGTTTTCCTTTCAAGATCCCAAACAAAGTATTTCGGCTCAAAGCTGTAGCCGTATTTAAGCACAACATACTTCGGAGCGATGAAAAAGAAAACTTTGACTGTATACTGCTTTCCTTCTTTCTGGACTTCCGCAGGCAGAGGGATAGTCAAAAAAGAATTTTCTTCAATGAAATAAACCATCTTGTCCGGGGAGCCATATCCCATATCAGGAGAAATAAGAAGAGCCTTCTTGCCCTGGAACATTCCTGTTTGTTCACATTTTTTGAAATAACCTGGGTCATCGATATAATCCGAGGCAACTGGCACGAAACGGTTCTCCTTGAAAAGAAAGATTGAGTGATGGTTTCGCGGACTTCTAGCGACTGAAAGCTGCACAAAATCAGCAGTCAGCGAGATATGCTTTCCTTCATAAAAATCAAAAGATTCTTTGTGCATCAGCCATTCATCTCTTCCACGAAGATAGACATAAAAGAAATCAACAACTGTGGTGCATTGCACGATTTTTTCAAAAACTTCAATTTTTTTGAAGCCCTGTGGACTGCCGTGCGGACCTTCCACGATTGACTGCATTTCTCCTCTAGAGAAATAAAGCAGTTTATTTGAATCCTGAAATAAACGAATGCCTTGCTCTTCTTTCAGAAAAGTCAAAGGTAAAGTTGTTGCTATTTCCATGTTATTTAATGTTTTTAATTTACAGTTTGAGTTTAAATTTCTACTCTCACACTACCATTTGCAGGTGATTTGTCAAAAGAAAAAATCCCCCGCCAGGGGCGG
>DATBWL010000021.1:0-7279 GCA_036514795.1 Minisyncoccota bacterium | reverse complement strand
GAGAAGACATGAAATAGTGCTGAGAAAATTGGATACGTCTTCTGCCGACTTAATCGACCATATAAAACTCGGGACTAATCCCGAACTTTATATAAACGATGAATTGCACGCGAGAATACCGGTTGGTTCGGTGTTAAATGTTTTCTCTCAAATCGAACCGGAAGAATATCCAGACTATCTGACAAATGTCGGTAGCGAGGAAAAATTGATTGAATTGGTTCAAAATATCGCCAATGGTTATGTTGCGGAAGAATTCAGTATCCGAACTCCAGCCATCATCAACAACCAGCGCGTGGAGATTTCAAAAAAGATAAAAACCGGACTGGAACATGAAATAGAAAGCGCAAATAGGCCGGAAAGACGTTTGGGTTTCAGAATCCCAAAAGTTCAGCTTGTTGATCTCATATTGCCGGAAGTTGTTGATGACAAAATGATATCGAGGACATTGATCAACATTGAAAAAAGCATTGAGATCGTGGCCGCAAAAGCCAAGAGCCAGGTGACGAAAATCACAGCCCGAGCTTCCAAATATGAAAGCATAAAAATGTCTGAAGCAGAAGCTATCAAGTTTGATGTTGCATATTTAGGCAAGCGTTTATTGATCAGAGCCGAGAAAGAATATGGCGCGGTGGCCAAGGCTCTCGGCATAGAGGAAGGGCAATTCGTGTATCAATTGGCGACTTTCAAGGAGACCTTGAAAGAAGTTCTGCCAAATTCGGACTACACCTTTCTCGGCAGTTCAGATTTCGCCAATATGTTCGGCTTTATGAAGCTGATCCAGGGCGGATTGACGAAGCTAGGCATGGGGCCAGGTGTTTCACAATGACTAAAAAGCGGCAGTTTTAAAACTGTCGCTTTTTTTATTGGCATATGCTATAACCTATTCAGCTCATTCACATCAATTAAAACTAAAATCAATGACTCCAGAAATCACCTTTCAAATGGCGATCATCTGGAAGGTGATCGCCACTCTCTTATTTATCTTAGTCGCCAAAGGACTTTTCGACAGAATATTCAAATTCAAACTGACTCATTGGTTGGTATTTGTAATCGGCATTGTGGCCCTGTTTGCCGCGATAAGAATGGATCTTGTCGGGAAGTTCATAAGCTCACTGAAGAAAAAGGAGACGAAATACATCACCATTGAAAAAAAAGTGCAACAACCGATAATTACTCCAACAGTGGGGATAGTGGAAATTCCTACAGAATATAATTCCGAGCCGCCTGTCTACAAGCCGGAAGTGACACAGTCAACGGTGATCGATAAAAATTATAGAGACTCTGTCTTCTATGTCAATGCTTGGGTTGATGATAAGGGAAAACAAAAATACGGTACAGGAGATGATGTGGTCTACACGCCTACGGGTTATGTAGATCGTTTTGATCCCTTGGAAGATGTCTATGGTTTGCCTGACCCGGGGAGTAATAAAGAGCCATTCGAAGACGGACCTGATATGCAGGCGACTGTGCGTTGGGATTTCAAAAGCGTAGCTTTCGGCTCTCGCTGCGGACACAACACGAAAGTGAAAGTAACCCGCAGATGGATAGGCGCGAAATGGAGTGGTCAGTATTAAATGAGCCCGTTCTGATATTTATCAGAACGGGCTTTTTATTTACCCTGAGCGGAGTCGATTGGGTTTGACTTTTACATTCCTTTATGGTAGTATTGGCCTAGAAACAATTAAATCTTTGAAAAATGAAAAAAATAGTATGCGAATGGCTCGATAATAAAGTAGCCGAATGGCGAGCAGAGCTCAAGGATTGGAAAATCCGAGCATGGCTCGGAATATTGATCGAAGGGGCTTTTTGGTCCTTAATCCCTGTTTGTATGTTTATATCTATTTACTTGAAGCATCACAACAATTTAACAGAAGAAGTTGTGAGAAATCGCACCTGGTTTTGGAGCCTCATTTTTGGAATATTGGCTGGTGGCGCTTATACAAAAGCGTCAACAAATTTTTCCAACACCATGGTGGCAATCTACCTAAACAAAACGGAAGATTTCGTAAAGGAGTATTTTAAAAGAATTGATAAAGCTCTTCATGTGATCATGGCAATGTTTGCTTTTAAAATAATGTGGGAGACGATGCATATGGTCTACGATGACATCTGGGATGGCTTGGCGTCCACCTTCGGGCTTTTCATTGCCATGTACCTCTTCCGTCAATTTACGGTCGGCTTTGACCGACCCGAAAAAAGCAAAGTCCATAGGGGTGAAATTCCTCCTGACATGCTAAAAACAGCAAGAGACATCGAAGATAAACGCGACACGGAAATGGAAAATGCAAAGACCGCAAAACGCTCAAGCAAAACTTGAGCGTTTTTATTTTGCCCCAAAAAACAGTATAATGAACTTATGAAACATCGTATTATTGCATTTATTGTCACCCCGACCAATAAGAGCAAGAAGAGTAAGGAAATCTCCCCTATTTTATCCGCGAAAAGCGCCCCGCATTACTTTGAAAAAACAGTGCCTACCCAATTTATTTTAAGTGAAAAAGAGGTTTCAATTGAAGAGCTCCCGGTTAAATTGGTGACGAAGATTTACTATCCGGATTTCCTTCTGATCGAAGCCATCGCGGAAGTAGAGGATATCTTTGCTGAAAATGTATTAGAAATTAAAGATAAACTTCATGGCCTATGTTATGAAGCGGCCAAAAAAAATGGTGGCAAGGCGGAAATCGCTGAAGAATATTCTATATACCAAATCTACGACTACAAGGGCGATCCTGAGACAATATTTCTTAGAAACAATGAAGAGAAAATTGCCAACCTCCTTAAATCAGAAAAAATTGATCTGGATAATAAGGAAATTGAATACACATTATCTTCGAAATTTAAATATGGTAAAAGTGACCTAGTCATCGTCGACTGGGATGGCGCGTTCGTTTTTGATCCTTCTGGTGAATTCGATGAAACGATAGAACTTTTAGAAATTGGCAATTATCAAATGATGCGCTATCGTGCGCTGGCTCATAAATTGGATGAAAGAATGGGGCGGGTCAGCAAGCTCTTGGAGCCGGTAAAGATAAAGTCTCAATTTTCATTATGGCCAGCGGTTGAGATCAATAATGAATTTAAGGAAATTATCAGGGTCCGTTCGGAATCAATCAGCCAATTCGAAACACTCGAAGGAGAAATTACCCTGATCGGAGATTGGTATTCTGCCCGCCTTTATGCCATGATCGCAAAGAAATTTAGACTGGATGGATGGCGTCATGTGGTCAAAGAAAAACTGGAGTCGCTAGAAGATATTTATTCAATAGCCTCGGAGAACCTCGGGATGTCCAAAGTTCAGCGGCTGGAATTCATTCAAATCGGGGCTTTCTTTCTCCTGCAAATAGGCTGGCTCATCTTGATTGTCTTGGAATTCTTATATTTCACAAGATAAACTTTTTATGAGACTACATAGATTCATTGGGGATTTTGATCTCCGTCAGAATATGATCGAGATCAATGACCGCGAGCTTATCAAGCAAATAACAAAAGTCCTGCGTCTCAAACAGGGCGAACAATTTATCCTGTCCGACGGGCGATTGAATGAAGCTGTGGCGGAAATAACTAAAATCGACAAAAATCAAATAAAGGCAAAAATTATAAAAAAGTATAAGAATGAAAATGAGCCCGAAAAAAAGGTCATTCTTTACTGCGCAATATTAAAAAGGGAGAATTTCGAGCTGGTGGTCCAAAAAGCGACTGAGGCAGGCATCTCTGAAATTGCGCCGATCATCACCGAGCGCACCGTCAAAACTGGCTTGAATCTAGAACGCCTGCAAAAGATAATCAAAGAAGCCGCCGAACAGTCCGGCCGCGGCATAATCCCAGTTCTCCATGAGCCTGTGAGATTTGCTGAGGCTGTAAAAGGTGGCGGGATTCTTTTTGATAAAAGCGGAGCTTTGTTTTTTGAAAAGTTCTGCGCAGGCCGACGGGACGAGCAAAGCAATTCGCCAGCAGGCGAATATGCGTACTTTTCAGAAAATAAAGCTCCGCGCCTATTCATCGGACCGGAAGGCGGATGGAGTGATAATGAACTTAACCTCGCCAAAGAACACAAATTTGAAATAGCCTCCTTAGGCAAGCTCACCTTGCGAGCCGAAACCGCCGCCACTATCGCCTCTTATTTGATGACTTATCAATAAAAAACCCGAACATTAAATGTTCGGGTTTTTGTTTTCTTATCTCTTATCCGCCAACCTTCTCGTGGTTGTATGAGTAATATGAACCCAACTTCCGTTTCTTTGCCTTTTCCAGAATATCAATCAACTTTCCATAATTCATCTTATCTTCTGCAATTAGGGCAATCAGTGCAGCTTGTTTGTCTTTTAACTCAAGCTTCCTGTTCTTCTTGTCTTTCTTTTTTTCTTTTTCTGGTGTTTTTTTCAACTCGGCAATTTCGTCTTTAAGGACTTTTTCTTCCTTATCGAGTTTACTTCGATAATCGCGAAGCAAACGCTCTTGAATTACATCCTCAACATAAGGTCCCTCCATGCGAACCACCGGTGCTTTTCCTTTGCCTTTGGCTTCAATGTAGAGTTCGTCATTTAAGGAAAACATGAACGCTCTGCAGAACCAAGGAGTGTCGTCACAGTTCACTTTTTCAGATTTATCATCACGCACGATCCGTACAAAGTATTCGTATACTCCTTTGATCACCATGATGGAATCCGTTTTTTCAAACTTCAGTTCGCCTATGATATAGACGGGCTTTTGTGCGTTAGCTGTAAATGGCATCATAGCTAATACAGCCATGGCTAATGAAAATAAGAGTTTTTTCATCGGTTTTATTGGGTTTTTTGGTTTGTTAATATACTTATTTATATCTGCCCTTAATTATACACATAATAAGAAAGCTGTCAAGCCCTTTTCATGTCTTACAAACAATGGTCTTATTTGATGAAAGTTCGGCGGTGAATCATCGAAATTCCGTGCTTCTTTATAGATTTTTTGTGCATCTTGGTGCCGTAACCCTTATGGATTTCAAATCCATATTGAGGAAATTTTTTACTTAGATTAACCATTCTTTTGTCCCTAGATACTTTGGCGATTATTGAGGCCAAAGCGATAATTTTCACCTTTTCGTCCCCCCTAATAATTGTTTTCTGATTATTGAATTCTTCGGGAGCATACAATGTTCCGTCAAGAAGAATCCTTGTATCTGATGGCTTTATTTCTAGCTTTTTGAGACACCTTTTGATCCCATTTCTGGCGCACTTGGTGATGCCATGTTTATCTATTGAGGTGTGTTTTATATGAGTTACGCTGAAATTTATTTCACCTTTATTTTTCAAGTTCTTAAGAATTTTACAAACAATATTCCGCCTATCTAGAGTCATTTGCTTGGAATCCTTGATTGGGAAATTAAATTTAAATCCCTTAAATTCTTTAGGGCAACAAAGCGCTGCCAAGGTGATCGGGCCGGCCAATGGCCCTCTGCCGGCTTCGTCAATACCTATAGAATGAGTCCATTTCATAAAAATTATGATAACATATTTACTATGAAACCTAATTTCGTCCATCTGCATACTCATTCACATTATAGCTTGCTCGACGGCCTGTCCAAGATCGAAGATCTGGTCGCGAAAGCAGTAAAGAACGGCATGCCGGCCCTAGCTATCACGGACCACGGCAACATGTACGGCGCGATTGAATTCTACAAGGCCTGCAAAGGAGCCGGCATCAAACCGATCATCGGAGTTGAAGCTTATATCGCCCTACGCACTCGCTTCGACAAAGAGCCGAGTATTGACGCTAAGCGATACCACCTGACCCTGCTCGCCAAAAATGAGACCGGCTATAAAAACTTGATCAGACTGGTCACTTTTTCCTACTTAGAAGGCTTTTATTATAAGCCGAGGATGGATAAAGAACTACTCAAAAAATACAGCGACGGATTAATCTGTCTGTCCGGTTGTATGGGCGGAGAACTCTCGCGCGCTTTAAGTAAAAAGAACATTGATAAAGCTGAAAAGATTATTGAAGAATATCAATCTATTTTTGGTAAAGAAAATTACTTTCTGGAAATCATGAATCACCCTAATGTCGAAAGCGACAAAGAGGTCAGGACTGGCATCATTGCCCTCGGCCGTAAATTTAATATTCCCTTGGTCGCCACCCAAGATTCCCACTACCCTAATTCAGATGACCACAAGGCTCATGAAACATTACTGGCTATCCAGACCGGAGCGGAAAGCAATGATGAAAACAAATTCACCTTCGGAGTTGATGACTTTTCGCTGATCAGCGGCGAGAAAGCGCTGGAGTATTTCAAAGATATACCCGAGGCCATAGAAAACACTCTCAAGGTGGCGGAAATGTGCAATTTAGAGCTCGAATTAGGCAAATGGGTCTTCCCTGAATTTATTATTGAATCAGGCATTACTCCGGATAAAAAGTTGGAAGAAATCACCAGAGACGGATTACAGTTAAGAGGGCTTGAAAAAACTCCGGAAGTGGAACAAAGAATCAAATATGAGCTGAAGGTAATAAATGACAAGGGCTACGCCCCGTATTTTCTAGTTGTCGCTGATCTGCTCAAATTCACAAGAGATAACAAGATATTGACGACTACTAGGGGTTCCGCGGCCGGTTCTCTGGTTTCTTATTTATCTTTTATAACTAATGTTAATCCGCTTGATTACAAACTGCCGTTTGAAAGATTTTTGAATCCAGAAAGACCATCACCGCCTGATATTGACATGGATATGGCCGACAATCGGCGCGATGAAGTTATCGAATACGCCAAAAAGAAATACGGCGAAGATCGGGTCGCCCAGATCGGAACTTTCGGCACCATGATGGCTCGTGGCGCCGTCCGCGATGTCGCCCGAGCCTTGGGCTACCCTTATGGCATTGGTGACAGGATTTCTAAATTAATCCCGATGGGCTCTCAAGGATTTCCAATGACCATCGACCACGCCATGGAAATAATTCCAGAACTCAAAGATGCCTATGAAAAAGAAAAGGATACCAAGGAAATAATAGATCTGGCCAAAAAATTAGAGGGTTCCGCCCGGCACATCTCGGTGCACGCCGCCGGCGTCGTCATCGCGCCCAAAGCTCTTTCGGAGTATGTGCCAATTCAATTTGACCCTAAGGGCGGCAAGATTATCACTCAATACGACATGTATTCCGTAGAAGACGCTGGACTTTTAAAATTAGACTTCTTGGGCATCAGAAATTTAGCGATTTTGGGAGACGCTGTCGATCTGGTAAAAAAACTCCACGACATTGATATTGATATAGAAAATATTCCGCTTGATGATTTACAAACTTTTATTAT
>DATBWL010000020.1:0-5027 GCA_036514795.1 Minisyncoccota bacterium | reverse complement strand
AGAAAAAACCCGGACGCATTTATTGCGCACACCAACCTGGGCGCGCTGCTCTATGAAAGGGGCGTTTTAGACGAAGCCGTCGGCCACTATCAGGCCGCGCTCAGGATAAGGCCGGATTCGTCGATAGAGCACTTCAACCTGAGCCTCATCTACTTCAATACCGGAAGGACGGCTGACGCCATAGACGAGCTCAGGCTCTCGGTGAAGTCAGACCCCGGCAATCTGCCCGCGCTGGTGAACCTCGGCTCTATCCTTACGGGCGAGGGCCGATACGACGAAGCCCTCGTTCACCTGAGCAGGGCCGTCGAGATAGCGCCGGGATACCCGAACGCGAGGAAGAACATCGCCGTACTCTACGACAGGATGGGCGAGCCGGGCAAAGCCGCCGGCCACCTTTACGCCCTCGTGGGCATAGACCCTGCAAACCCGGTCGCGAGAAAAGACCTCGCCATCATGCTCGTAAAGGCGGGGCGGACCCGTGACGCGATAGCGCAACTCAATTATCTCGTCGAGCGGGGCATATTCACCGCGGAGGCGAGCAACAAGATAGGCGAGATATTGGTTCAAGAGGGACGCAGAGACGAGGCTGTCCTTTATTTCAGGAAGTCGCTCTCCGCAAACCCGGGGTATGAGGCGGCGGCTGAGAATCTGAAGCGATACGGGCGCTGAATTGATGGATAAGAAGATATGTCAGTGTATTGAACTGAAGTGGGAATGCTGGGTCAAGGAGTACGATAGCGTTAACCCGGACTTTACCCCTGGCCTCTGGTTTTCGACCGAGTGCGCCTCGTGCGGCGAGGTGAAGTTCACGCCACACGCCGAGATAGACGAGAGCAGGATACCGGAGGAGATACTGGCAAGGGGGCTCGCGTGGCTAAAGAGGCAGGGCGAGTCCAGTTGACGGATAGTCATTGGACTCTGATATAATACCCTTATCGGAGGCTCGCATGACCAAACTCTTTTCGATATGCCTTTTTCTCCTGCTCCTGCCAGCTCTGGCCTATGCGGAAGACAAGGCAGAGGTCTTTATCGCTAAGCCCGACGTACATGGCTTGCAGAGGGTCGAGATGTCGGGGGGCAGCTATTATTTCAAGCCCAACCATATAGTCGTGAAGGTGGGCTTGCCGGTTGAGCTGATCCTCAAGAACGAATCTCTGCTAATAGCCCACAGCTTCGTCATTGACGAGCCTGACGCGGGCATGGAGTACAACGCGGAGATGACGGGGACGAACATAGCGATGTTTATTCCGCGCAAGCCCGGCAAATACAAGTTCTATTGCGACAGAAAGTTCTTCTTCTCAAAGAGCCACAGGCAAAAGGGCATGGAAGGGACGATCGAGGTGGTGGAGTAGCGGCTTCCAGTTTTTATGATTCAAAACAAAAGCCCGCAACAAGGAAGTGTTGCGGGCTTTTTATTCTGGTCGGGGCGAGAGGATTCGAACCTCCGACCACTAGCACCCCATGATTCCTCACCTTTTTTTCAAGGGACTTCATTGCAATTCACCATAAGCATAAAAACCCTTATTTTCAACCATGTTAGCCAATTTTTCCTATTCAGACCTATTCACCATGAATCGCTGTTATTCTGGTCAAACTGTATACCAATTGTATACCAGTTCGTTTTTTTAGGTGAACTCGTGCAAAGATCAAGCTCATCTCACCGGTCACTTTCAAAACCCTCCAGTTAGGGTCGGTTTAAATCCAGCCAGGCTTCAGTGTTCTTTTTCTTTTCATCTTCGTGCTTGTTTGAACAGCAGGACGCCTTAAAAGGCCTTCAATTACGGCTGCCGAAACCCAGAAAGGAAGGTGAAGGAGAGCAAGAAAGCGGCTTAACGGTAACCCCGCCAAGGGCAGCACGGTCAGGCGAATACTATCATTATTGGGTACTCTCAAAAAGGTCCAACTCAGTCAAAAATTTACTGACCAATTCCCATTGTTCAGGTTCAAAGGCTTTCGGAATCTCAAATGATCTTATAATTTGTTTTAATTTGTTCAAATCGTATCTTGTTTTGATTTTTTCAAAATCAAATCTTCGCGTTTCATCGAAATGAATTCTTGGAAGAATATCCAGAAAAATTGACAACTTATTTACATTCCTTTCTATTATGAGGAAAATATAATCTTCTAGCATTTTTTTATTATCAACAAAGTTTTCCCACTGAACTCCCCAAGAATACAAAACGCGAGCCAGATTTTTTTTATCAGTAAGTTCATCAAAAATATCTTTTTTTTGTTCAATAAAATATTCTTTCAAATGATCAGACGCAACATCTATTATTCTTTTCCTATCAACCTTATTATAAACTTTATAATAACCACCATCGAGACATGACCCAATTAATTCAACAAGAAATGTCTTACCATTAGTCTTCCTCACAATATCCAGAAAAATACTTTCAATTTTGTCTTCGTTTATTTTATTCTCAATTAAATTCATCACCAACTTAATGGGATCGTATAAGTCAGCGTGATGGACTTCAAATTTCTTTGAATTTTGGCATATAAATTCAACTAAGAAATCAGCCAATTCTTCCGTTATTTTCTCTTTAAAAATCCATATCCTCTGGAGAAACTCTGACCACTGGTTTTTCTGTATAAGTTCATTCATGATTTGATCCAGCATGATATATCTATCGCCAGCAATCAATAGGGATCCGATTGCAGTTTCGATGTATGAATCTGATAATTCACCTTCAAAAACTTCCAAAACAAAATACTTATGAAAACAATCAGGATGTCTAATTCTTTTTTTAGCCCTATCTTCATTTGTGAAATCGCTGAAACCCAGACCTTTACCGAATGCTTTCTTTACTACCACAAAAAGTTCCTGTAGCAATTCCAATAACAGGTCGGGTTCTTTTTCGTTTAACATTAATTTATCTATATGCTGTCTAATTTTTGCATCACGCACATCCTCATTCAATCCCAAGAACAAACTTCTTGATTCAACATAGAAAGCAGCATGCAGACCAATATCTCGATAAATCTTAGGATATTCAATTCTTATTAATTCAAGAATGAAGAAATCTGCCAGATTAATTTCGCTTACGATTGGCGGCAATGTTGTTCTCAATCCATTCAAAAATCGTTTTATATCGCGTAAAGTTCCAAAAAAATGATTTATTTCGTTTGAAAATGAATTAATTATCCTGGTCTCAAAATCCATTGCCTGCTCGGCGGTTACATTAAGTGAATTAAAAAGTCGATTCAACTGGTCAAAAAGAAACACTTCAAGGCGAGCTTGATTGACAACGGGAATATCTATTTGTTTTTGAATTATTTTTTCCAAATAATTTATATTGATTTTTTGATCGCTCAAGTAGTCATGAATTACAATTTGATCATAACTTAAAATAAAAATCGTATTCACAAAATTAGCATTGAGGCGAACTAATTTAAAAACCAATAACACCTCGGATGGATGAAGTCTGTCGAGGTCGTCAATAAAAATTAAAAATTTTCTATTCGTTTTTACTAATGCGGCCTGGATTTTTTCTTTTAGCTCTCTAATGGAAATGCTGTCCCCAGACAAGTTCACATTTATAATGCCCAATGAAATGCCAGTTTTAATTATGCGCTGATATTGAAGCAGATCTTTTTTTAAATCTGGGATCATAAAACATTCACTAATAGCTCTATCCAGCTGATCATAAAATGCAGCCAAGATTGCATCTTCATCCTTGAAGTGCCAGGGATCAAAAATGATCCTTATAAATTTATCATTTTTCTGCGACTCGAATTCACTATTCAGCAAATTTATAATTGAAGTTTTGCCTTCTCCCCACTTACCATTAAGTCCAATAACAAAAGAATCACAGAATGGTATTTGATTTATTTCGTTATATAAATCTGCAACAAATCTTTTTCTTCCCAATAATTCCTGTCCAGATTTGTATATGGGGGTATCTGAAAAAAAGAAATTTGTTTTATCAGTTGCGTTTCTCTGTATCTGGCGTATTTGGTTCAAATTGAATTCCCGGTCAGAAAAAAATAACTTGTTAAAAACCAAACTGAAAACATGAGCAATTGGATAAAAATAAGATTAGACGAGATCTCAGGTGGGGCGTAGAAAACAAAGAGGATAATCAGCACAGAAAAATAGAACAGTGCCAAACTATCTAAAAAAAGAAATGAAGTGAGTTCAAGTTCATATGTCCTTTTGTATTTAGACCAATTTCTTCTGCATGTATTCCAAGATAAAATATAAAAAATTAAAAAAAAGGCTATATAAGCCAGAGTAAATGTAGAACGAATATCCTCTCCGTCTCCCTTTAAGAAATAGTAATCATCAAATTTTATTGAGATGTAAGGAATTATTCCGAAGGAAAAAATTAGAGCAGTCAAGAATACAACTGTTATAGTTGGCAAAAGATTAAGCTTTATATAACATACAAGTTTTTGCATAGCTTCAATCCATGGACGATTATTATTGAAATTTCTTTTGAGAAAATGAACGGGCCACATTATCATTTCCGTATTAATTTTTCTCTCCTTGCCTGTGCCGAAATGCCGAATGCGATGCATATTTTCAACTTTAACTTGGAACAATATACGTAATTAAAACCCCAAATGCAAGAATGGGTTACAATTAAATGCTGTACTCCTTCTTATTTAAAGAAGAATTCATGAGATGCTCCTGCACGAGTGGAAGAAGCAGCTTCAGGATGAGCTGAGGGGCTTTCCTGGGAAGGGCTTAAACCTTGTAGAGGAGCTGAGGCGGCTCTCTGAAAGAGCCAACTAGGTGAGTTTTTTAGATTTTTTGCCCTAACTGTATAACAACTGTATAACAGTTTAAGAAATGGTCATATTGTAACCATTTCAAGACGATGTCTTTTTGTATACCAATTGTATACCAATTTCAATAAAAAGGGGTTACGGGAAAACCCGTAACCCCTTGATTTTATTGGTCGGGGCGAGAGGATTCGAACCTCCGACCACTAGCACCCCATGCTAGTGCGCTACCAGGCTGCGCTACGCCCCGAAAACCTGTTCAATAATTTTAAAGGGGCCAAAAGGCCCCCGAGGAT
>DATBWL010000019.1:0-3076 GCA_036514795.1 Minisyncoccota bacterium | reverse complement strand
CGGCCCAAAATCATAACAATCCTCGGGTCAAAATTGAAGATGCCACATTCATAAACGGCCTGTTCGCCCTTTTCTTTGATTATTTTATTTATTTCATCCTTGGCTTTAGCGACTACTTCTTCGATCTTAGCCGGCTGGATGCGCCCGTCTAAGATCAAATTCTCCAGCGCCAAACGGGCGACTTGCCGGCGGACCGGATCAAAGGAGGAGATGACGATAGAGCCCGGCGTATCGTCAACGATCAATTCCACTCCGGATGAACGTTCAAAAGCTCTGATATTTCGTCCTTCTTTACCAATAATTTTTCCTTTAATTTCGTCATTGGGAATGCTGACTATGGTCGTCATGAATTCCGAGGCAGTGCTGGAAGCCAGGCGCTGAATGGAGGTCGCCAAAATCTCCTTGGCTCGTCTATCCAATTTCTCTTGCGAGGCATTTTCTAACTTTTGCATGCGAACCAAAAGATCTTCCTCATGCTGTTTCTCAATGGAGCGGAAGAGTTCTTCTTTGGCTTCAGTCTCGGTCAGTTTAGCGACGCCTTCAAGCAGGGCTAGTTTTTCTTTTTCAATATTCTCGGCCCTCTCCTTGATTTTCTTGATTTCCTCAACTTTTAGCTTTATGCCTTCAACTTCCTTGTCTATTTCAGTCTGCCTAGCATCAAGCAAACCTTCTTTTTTTATCAAACGATCCTCGGTCTTCTTAAATTCAACTTCTTTTTCTTTTTCTTTTTTATTTATTTCTTCAGCCTTCTCTTCTGCCTTCTTTTTGCCTTCATCAATTATTTTTTGGGCCTGTTCCTTGGCGCCGACCATCATGTGCTTGATCTCGAGCTCCATCGAGCCCTTCTTGCCGAGCGAGATAACCAATCGCAGGTAGTAGCCCAAAGCCACACCCAAGATCAGGGCAGCAACTATTATCATTATTATTGTTAAGCTCATAGCGTGCGACCGCTTACAAGAAAAACGCCATTTTTATATGGATTAGAGATTAAAATTCCCGAAAAAACCCTGTGAAATCAAGATATTGTTGGTAGGGGAGATTTTGTGAGCAAGTGTCATATAATCTGGTTATTGTCCTGTAAACCGTAATTTAAAATTTTAATTTTCAACAAATTTAATATAACACACGCATTAAAAAACTCCAAGTACTCGCCCTGCGAAGCCTTGGCAAAGTAGGGTTACTTGGAGTTTTTATGATCCAGCGAAGGCTTGTGAAAATTTTTATCCCAGAGGGATCCGCCCGGTATTCCGGGAAGGGCGCAGGGGTAAGAATTTTTACAAGCCGAAGCAAGGGTATTATTTTGCGCTCTTCGTTTTCGTAACTATTTCATCAATGATGCCGTATTTCTTGGCCTCCTCGGCATCCATGAAGAAATCCCTTTCCACGTCTTTTTCAATTTGGGCAAAAGTCTTGCCAGTATTCTTGGCCAGTAATTTGTTCAAATTATCCCGGGTCTTCAAGATATGCTTGGCGGAAATAGCGATGTCGGTCGCTTGGCCTTCCACCCCGCCCAAAGGCTGGTGGATCATCACTTCAGCATTTGGCAGGATGTAGCGCTTGCCTTTGGCGCCAGCCGAGAGGATGATCGCTCCGCCAGAAGCCGCAATCCCGACGCAGAAAGTCGAGATATCAGGGCGAACATGGTTCATGGTGTCCACAATCGCCAAGGTGGAAGTGACGGAACCGCCAGGGGAATTGATATAAAGCTGGATGTCTTTTTTAGAATCCTCATTTTCCAAGAAAAGTAGCTGAGCGATGATGATATTCGCCGTGTGGTCATCTATACCTCCGCCCAAAAAGATAATGCGGTCCTTAAGTAGACGCGAATAAATATCATACGCCCTCTCCCCAAACTGTGATTTTTCTATAACTGTTGGTATTAACATAACCTAAATATAGCAAATTCTGATCTTTTTTTAAGTCTTGACTTATCAACAGTTTTGTTGTATCTTAAGTTTAGTAAACCTAGAAACATCAACCCTGTTGAATGCCCTTGGTTCATCACAAATTAAATACCATGTTTGGAATAAAAGAATATCAACCCGGAGTCGGCACAATGATAAAAGGTTGGGATATCTCTGAAGAACATTTCAGAGATCCTCAAAAATTTCCCATTGTTGACCTGGCTGTCATGACAAATGCCTGTCCAAGAGACTGCGGTTTTTGTTTTACAGATAAAAATGAAAAAACATTAACCTTGGGGCAAATTAAGAATCTTCTCGATCAGCTTGCAGAAAAGAATACCTATGCTGTTCAGTATGTAGGTGAAGGAGAACCAACCCTCGATAAAGATTTTTTTGAGATAATAGAGTACACCACTAAAAAAGGAATTATTCCTTTAGTGTACACTAAGGCGGCATTAAAACTGACAAGGTTGGATTTTGTAAAAAGACTTTTTGATTCTGGCACCAGCGTACTTCCCAAGTGCGATTCTCTTTTCAATGCTGAATATCAAAACAGAATTGTTGAGAGTAAGATCAAGAAAAGCACTTATTTTGATGACAGGAATAAAGCCATCGAAAATTTAATCCAACTGGGTTTTAATAAAATAAATCCAGATGGCACAACAAGAATGGGCTTTGATATGATTCTTTCCGAGGAAAATTACAATGAGGTAGAGCAAATGCTTCATTATTGCCGGAGAAATAATCTTTATGTTATGTTTGCCTTTCACCTCACAGCTGGAAGAACTATTAAGACTGCGAATCATGAAGTTAAAAAAAGAAAAGAACTTCTTGATCTCGTAGAGAAGATAGATCTTTCTTATGGAATCAAGAGAGGTCGCTTTAATAACTTTCTTACCGGGCCATGCAAAGAGTATCTTATGGTAAGAGGTGATGGGCGTGTGCAACCATGTCCCGGGAACGAACATGTTTTAGGATATATTCAAAAAAAGTCTATTTCAGAAATAGAGCAAATTCTTTTAGAAAAATATCCATGCCACGATAGAGCTACTTATTTGGGTAATTGCCCATATAGACCCTCTTTTTGATTCTTAATTGAATCAAAACCGCTTAATCTTTTGATTAAGCGGTTTTTTATTTTTTGAAGCCAATTTGGGGTTTGGTTTTGGATT
>DATBWL010000018.1:0-4827 GCA_036514795.1 Minisyncoccota bacterium | reverse complement strand
ATCACAAATCTCTATTCCCCTGTATGAAAAATGCAGGGGATTTTTTTATGCTAAAATAAAAATGGCAGTAGGTGAAATTGAAAGCTACGCAGTTTCCAGTTCTTCTAGCCTTTTACCTAAATCAGGTATATAAATATAACCATTATGATTACGAATTGCGGTTCCCACATCGTTCACTAATCCGCGCATAGTGTCCTCCATAGCCTTGTGCGAAGAAGGATTGAAAAAGAACCATATTCCCATAGTTCTTTTTTAGGTGTATAATTAAATTATTACAATCTAATGTTTTTCTATTATTTTTATGACAAATGAAAAAAAGTTTGAATGGATTTTGAGGGTTGGTGTGGCTGGAGAGTTTTTAGGCCATGGCGTTTTTGCTGTTTTAGGCAAAGCCGATTGGATAAAATGGACTGAACAATTGACTGGACTTGATACAGCAACTGCCACGACATTTATGCTTGTTGTGGGATTAGTGGATATTCTATTAGCAATTTTGGTATTAACTAAACAAATGAAACCTGTTTTGCTCTGGATGGCTTTTTGGGGGTTCTGGACGGCTCTTGTCAGACCTCTAGTAGGTTTGCCAATTTGGGATTTTATAGAAAGGTTTGCTAACTGGGCGGCACCACTTGCACTTTATTATTTCTATAAATCTAGGAAAGAATAGACACCAGGCCGCGCAGAAAAAAAGCCCTCCAAACTTGGAGGGCTTTTGCGTTTTCATTCTAAGCCTAAGATTTTTTTGATCAAAGGCAGGAGTGTTTCTTCAGATAAATCTTTTTTATCCAACGCCAGAATGTGATTTACCTTGCAGAATTTCAGGAAAAATTCATCAGAACTGATAATGATAGTTTTTTTCCAATTTTCTCCATCGATTTTTTTTAAGACATTAATGCCGTGCCCATTCTCGGCAAGGTTGCCGTCTAAAGTGATAAGATCCTGTTTTTCAGAGCCGATCATTTTTATCGCCTCTTTTTCTCCAGTGGCCAGTTTTATGGATGGTTTTGGTAACTTTATTTCCAGAAAAATTTCTTCTAATAATTTTTCCAGCGGTCCTGAAATCTTGGGGCTGTCTTCTACCATCAATACTTTCATCAATACTTTTTTCATACATTTGGTTTTAGAGGTTGATACTTTGTTTCTAAAATAACAATAACAAATTTGTAGTGATTTGTCAAATAATTGATAAAAAAGTGGGATCGTAGTATAGTGGCTTTATTCGGCCGAAAGGCCTATTTTTTATGGAGATTCGAAACATAGCGATAATAGCTCACGTTGACCACGGCAAGACCACTTTAACAGATGGGTTATTGAAGCAGAACGGCGCCGCCGTGGAAGGTTTTACGATGGATATAAACGCTATTGAACAAGAACGCGGTATCACCATTTACTCCAAGAATACTTCGCTGGTCTATAAAGGAACAAAGATTAATATTGTGGACACCCCGGGCCACGCGGATTTTGGTTCGGAAGTGGAACGCGTTTTACGCGCAATTGACTCGGTGCTTTTGGTCGTGGACGCGCAGGAAGGCCCAATGCCTCAGACCCGTTTCGTTTTAAAAAAATCTCTAGAGTTGGGACTTAAGCCTATCGTTGTCATTAATAAAATAGACAAACCAGCCGCCGATCCCGCCCGGGCTCACGAAGAAGTCTTGGAATTATTCATGGAGCTTGGCGCTAGTGAGGAACAGCTTGATTTCAAAACTATTTATGCCATAGGCCGGCAGGGCATAGCCAAACATAATTTGGCCGATCAGTCTAAAAATCTTGACCCTCTTCTTGATTTAATTTTGAAAGTAGTGGGTCCGGCCCAGACTGACATTGGAGGAAATTTCATCGCCCAAGTTTTCAATTTGGCTTATGATAATTTTTTGGGTCGATGCGCTATTGCCCGTGTCTATGGTGGCAAGGTCAAGACGGGAGATTCTATTTTTGTGAAGAAATCTGACGGCGAGACGCGCAAGGCTAAGATCACCAAGCTTTTCACTTTTGAGGGTATTCAAAGAAAGGAAGTAAGCGAAGTACTAAATGGAGATATTGTCATGGTCGCTGGCATTCCTGATGTCTATATCGGTGAGACTATCACCGACCGCGAAGATACTACGCCGATGCCCTCGATTGCCATCGATGAGCCGACCATCTCGCTTAATTTTTTGGTTAACGATTCACCCTTTGCCGGAAGAGAAGGAAAATTTGTTACCAGCCGTCAGATCCGGGAGCGCCTGGAAAGAGAATTGGAGATTAACGTCGGCTTGAAGGTGGATTTTACTGGCGATACAATGAAAGTCCAAGGCCGTGGTGAATTGCATGTTGCCGTTTTGCTTGAGAATATGCGCCGAGAAGGATATGAAATTCAAGTCTCTGAACCAAAAGTTATTATAAAAGAAGAAAATGGAGAAAAATTAGAACCCTATGAAGAAGTCACGATCGATGTGCCGGAAGAAAGCTCCGGGGTGGTCATTGAAAAATTGACTAAACGCCGAGGACAATTACTGGAGATGAATCAGAAAGATCGCATTTTTAGGATACGTTTAGAAATACCGACTCGCGGCCTCTTGGGCTATCGAAGTCAATTTGTCATTGACACCAAAGGAGAAGGAATCCTTTCTTCCAGATTTATCGGTTTTAAGCCTTATGTCGGACTAATCAACAAACATGAAGTAGGATCCATGACCTCGATGACCGCTGGCAAGGTGCTGGCTTTTGCGCTGGATAATTTGCAACAGAGGGGCACGCTTTATGTCGAACCAGGTACGGAAGTCTACGAAGGCATGGTCATCGGCAATGTCATCAGGGGAGAAGAAATGGCGGTTAATCCGACCAAAGGCAAACAACTGACCAACATGAGGGCCTCCGGTACCGATGAGGCAGTTTTTCTTAAACCAGCTTTTACCTTGAGTATTGAACGGGGACTAGAGACAATGAATGAAGATGAATATCTGGAAGTGACTCCTAAAAGTGTTCGTCTGCGCAAGAAAATTTTGACGGAATCAGGCAGGGCCAGAGGTACCCGCATCTAGTCCACACTTTAAAGATTTTTTGTTATAATTGGCAGCGAGGAAGAAATGAATAACTTACTAATTCATTTTGACCAAGCGAACTAATTATATTGTATTTAGTTATATAATTTATAAATATGTTGCCAATTTATTTCTATTCCATCGCTAGTGTTGTTATTGTCAGCCTGATTTCTTTTGTCGGCGTCTTCACACTTTCCCTTAAAGAACATATTTTGAGAAAATATATTTTTATTCTAGTCAGTCTTGCGGTCGGGGCGTTGCTTGGAGATGTTTTTATTCATCTTTTACCACAATCATTTGAGATGATTGATAATGCCACACATGTGTCTATGGCGGTGATTGTAGGAATTCTTATTTTCTTCATGATTGAAAAATTTCTCCACTGGCACCATCATGCTCGGGGAGAGGAAAATAATGAGACCATACACCCGACCGGGCGCATGATATTGGTATCCGACGGCGTTCACAATTTTATTGACGGTTTGATTATCGGAGCCAGCTATCTTATCAGTATTGAAGTGGGCATAGCTACTACCATAGCGGTAATTCTCCATGAAATACCGCAAGAGATTGGAGACTTTGGAGTTTTGATTAATTCCGGTTATACCACAACAAGAGCTTTATGGTTAAACTTTCTCTCCGCCCTGGCGTCTGTCGCGGGGGTTCTTGTAGCTCTTTCTTTAGCGGGAGTAAGCGAATTTTTAATTATTTGGCTTGTTCCGCTGGCCGCTGGAGGATTCATTTATATTGCCATGAGCGATCTTATGCCGGAACTCAATAAGACAAAAAATATAAAGCAATCAATACTGCAATTGGTTGCTGTGCTTGTTGGCATCACTGCAATGCTGTTGTTGCTTGCTGTTGAATGATGTATTAATATTAGGTTTCAAACCGTTCTTTTTACAAAATAGTGACGTTGTAGTCCCGACGCATTAGGTCGGGATCCCGACACCGAAAGGTTGTCGGGACTCAGTTCCTTAAGTAATTTAATATAAGCCGTTGTAGCTCAGCTGGTAGAGCAACGCCATGGTGGATCGCAAATCCCGCCCATACCGATAGTAATGTCAGTATGAATCCCGAATAACGGTCAAAAGCCAAACTGGCCGAGACCGTGGCCTTAATTTATTTTAAGGCCCGAACGACTGACAAGGGCTCCCTTTGGGGAGAAGATACAGTCTAGCCCTTCTGGATAAAAAAAGAGAAGGTATAAGCGAAGGCGTAGGTCCCCGGTTCGATTCCGGGCAACGGCTCCCTAAAACATTTTGCTTGCAAAATGTTCGGGCGAACAATTTGCCCACAAATTGTTTTAGCCACGTTTCGCCGCCCTAGCTCAGTTGGTAGAGCACGTCTTTCGTAAAGACGGGGTCCGCAGTTCGATCCTGCGGGGCGGCTCATGATAGATGAAAATAAAATTACAGAAAAGATCAAAGAACTCGAGGAAGCTATGGCTAATCCTGACTTTTGGAATGACAAAGACAAGGCTCAAGCCGGCGTCAGGGAATTAAATGACCTCAAGGCCAAGAAACAGAATGCGGAAGCGATAGACAGGGGAGATGCCATTATGACTCTTTTGTCTGGCGCGGGCGGGGATGATGCAGAAGATTTCTCCCGCATTCTTTTGGAAATGTATCTTAAATTTATAGGCAAAAAAAAATGGTCTTATTCTTTGATTCATGAAAATAAAAATGATCGCGGGGGTTACCGGAACATCACGATTGAAATAAATGGTCGTGGTGTTTACGGCACACTCAAAAATGAATCCGGCGTGCATCGGCTGGTGCGCATCTCACCATTTATTTCAATCGTG
>DATBWL010000017.1:0-12653 GCA_036514795.1 Minisyncoccota bacterium | reverse complement strand
CCGGGACTCCAAAAACTTTTTAATAAATTAAACATCGACACGAAATATTTAGTCGAAGACGATATCACCTTTATGATCACGCCACGGTTGAATGCCGCTTCAAGGATGGATAGCCCTAGGAGAGCATTTGAACTGCTGGCTGTGACAGATGAAGCGGAGGCCGGCGCCTTGGCGGATCATCTTTCAAAAATAAATGATGAGAGGAAGATTCTGGTGGCGCTCACGATGAAAGAAATCAAACAAACTTTAAGCAAGAGAGAAGAGAAAAGTGTCATTGTCATCGGCAATCCGAAATGGCGAGTCGGAGTCTTGGGCCTCATTGCCTCTAAAATAGCCGAAGAATATAAAAGGCCGGCTTTTGTCTGGGGGATGGAGGGCGGTGAAACGATAAAAGGTTCGTGTCGGTCTGACGGTTCGGTGAATTTAGTCGAGATGATGGGATTGTTGCCGGAAAACACCTTACTCGGCTTTGGCGGACATGAATTGGCCGGAGGTTTCTCTGTCTCGCACGAGCAGGTGCACTTCTTGAGCGAGAATCTGGAGATTGTTTATGAGAAAACTAAAAGAGAATTCACGCAAGGCGGAAATTATAGCGTGGATAAAACCATGACTCTCGACCAAGTCAGCTCCGAGAATTATAAAGTTATTGAAAAAATGGCACCATTCGGGCTCGGCAACCCCAAGCCGACTTTTCTTTTTGAAAATGTTGAGATCTTTAGCATCAAGAGATTTGGCAAGGCCAATGATCACCTAGAGATCTCCTTTAAAGATGAAAACAATAGCTTAATTAAAGCCATACAATTTTTTAAGACTGAAGAAAGTTTTAATCAGCCCCTGAAAGTTGGCAACAGAATAAATTTGGTGGCTAATTTTGAAAAATCAATGTTCCGCGGCCGGACTGAATTAAGACTAAGAATTGTTGATATAATGTGAGCATGAAACAGGATAATGAAAATGATATAGTAATTTTCACGGACGGTTCTTCCCTCGGTAATCCGGGTCCGGGTGGCTGGGGCGCGGTTATTTTGTTTCAGCCTGAAAATAAAGTGGAGGAGATCGGAGAGTACGAGGAAAAAACTACGAACAACAGAATGGAGATCACGGCGGCGATCGAAAGCCTATTGGCGATCGAGGACATGTCGGGAGATGCGATGATTTGCACCGACTCAAGCTATCTGATAAATGGAATCACTAAATGGATCCGTGGCTGGGAACAGAACGGCTGGCAGACGAAGACTAAAGAAGAAGTTTTAAACAGGGATCTTTGGGAAAGATTGGCAATGCTCGTGCGAGACAGAGAGAAGATGGGAAAATTGATTTGGAAAAAGGTGAAAGGGCACAGTGATGTCTTGGGTAATCTCCGCGCGGACGCGATCGCCACCAGTTTTGCGGAACAGGCAGATGTGGAATTTTTGCACGGTAGCTTGGAAAAATATGAGAAGACTTTGGGAGGCTTTTTGCTGCCAAAGGACTCCCCTTTGGAACTTCTTCAAGGGGAATCCTTAAGGAAGCCGGCAGCAAGAAGCTCAAAAGCCAAGGCCTATTCTTATCTTAGTTTCATCAACGGAAAGATAGAAATATACAAGACCTGGGCGGAATGTGAGAAGAAGGTGAAGGGAGTGAAGGGGGCGAAATATAAAAAATCATTATCAGCCGCCGACGAAGAAAAGATTATAAAAGAATGGAGCACAACATAAAGAAAATATTTTTTACTACCCTAGCGATCATCGCCGCCATCTTTATCTTTTGGTGGCGTTTTAGTTTGGCGCAAAATGAGATCAAGCTCGCTCGTAATGATCTGAGGCTGGGAGAAGAGGTCGTAATAGCGGGTATTATCAATAATGATCCGGAAAAAGGTGACAAAAATATAAAATTTGTATTGAAATCAAAAGACGATAGGCGTTATTTAGTGACTGCGGAACTCGGCAAGGAATTTCATTACGGAGAAAAAATTATTGTTTCCGGCAAGCTCGCCAGACCAGAGAAATTTACGACGGACAATGGCCGGGAGTTTGATTATGTGCATTATTTAGCTAAAGATAAAGTATATTACTTGATTAAATATCCGGAAATAGAAATGATCGGCGAGGCTGGTAATCCAATTAAAAAAGTTTTGTTCCAGATTAAAAACAGTTTGCTTGATTCGATTGAGAAGATTCTTGTTTCACCAGAGAGTACGCTTCTGGGTGGCCTGCTACTTGGGGAGGATGCAAAATTTACCGACGAGCTCAATGATCAGTTTATCCGGACTGGGACGATCCATATCGTGGCGCTCTCCGGCTTTAATGTCACGATCGTCGCCGAGGCAATCATGAAATTTTTCAAACTGTTTTTGTCACAGATTTGGAGCATATCGCTCGGCATCATTTCCATCATTCTTTTCGCCATCATGACCGGCGCGGGCTCCACGATCATCCGCGCCAGCATCATGGCGATCTTGGCGCTCATCGCTCGCGCCACGGGGCGGACATACGCGGCGACTCGCGCTCTTCTTTTGGCAGGATTTTTCATGGTCATTTTAAATCCCATGATTTTGTTTTATGATGTTTCTTTTCAGCTTTCTTTTATCGCAACATTCGGCATCATCAACTTGGCGCCTAGAATGGAAAAATATTTCAAATGGCTGCCGAAAATTTTAGACTTGCCGTCTATCGCGGCGACAACCGCCGCCGCCTATATCTTCGTCCTACCATTTCTTTTATACAAGATGGGCGTACTGTCTCTCGTCGCTTTGCCGGCCAACATTTTAATTTTGCCATTTATTCCGTTGACTATGCTTTTTGGTTTCATTGCCGGACTACTCGGCTTGATTTCAACTTATATCGCCTTGCCGTTTTCTTTTCTTTCGCACCTCTTGCTTGGCTATGAACTGGGGATAATAAAATGGTTTTCTTCTTTTGATTTTGCGGCCATAAACATCGGTCAGTTTTCTCTGGTTTTAGTTGTCTTAATTTATTTATTTTATCTTTGGATAATCTTTAGGAAGAAAAAGTTGACATAGAGAGCAAATTTCTGTATTCTCTGCGGAGACTTTAAACCGAAACATCAACTAAACGCTCTTTAAAATGAAAAAAACTACCCTCTTTTCCCTGATAGGATTGCTCCTTTGGGGGAACCTCTTTGCAGAAGATTATGACACTGTTGTACAAAGAAACGGAACTAAGTTTCAAATCATGTTAGCCCCCAAGGAAAGAATTTCGCTCGGGACTTATGATGTTCCTGTTGAACTTAGCGATAAACAGGCGCGGGACATGATCGAAGGCAAGATGGATGGGTTAGAAATAACCAACTATGCCGGCACTATTCCCAAAGAGATTTTCCTCTTGGATTTTGTTGATTGCTATCAAACAGATACTTATAAGTATGTCTCTGTGGCAGGAGGCATAAAATCTAAAAGATCTGTGCAGGAAGTTAATACAAATTTTTGGGGAATCTTCTTAATTGTTTTATTTGGATTTATTATTCCTACTCCATTTTTATTTTTTTTGGGCTTGCCGGGTGAATACAGTAGTCAGTCAAGTGAACCATTGAAGCGAATAGCTTTCTCACTCTCTGTATTTTTGGCAGCCATAATTATTATGGTTGGATATAGCTTTTGGTCAAATCCAAGTGGCCTTCTCGTTGTTGGAGAATCTTTTCTCCTCGCGATCCTTGCTGGCATGATTTCTAATACATTTAGCGCCATACTGGCTGTTTTCTTTTCCGCCTTTACTATTGGCGCCTTAGCCAATTTTACCGGCTCTTTGGGCGCAAGTTATTACGGATTGATTGAATATATCGCGCTCATGGCTTTTGTTTGCCTGTGCTCGTTTGGTTTTTGGTGGCATAAAGCGCGGACACAGGAAAAACAAACTGAACCGTATGCGATATGAAAGTGGTTATTTAAAGCAAAAACCGCCCTTCGAATTATCTTGGGGCGGTTTTTTATATTTAAGCCAGTGATTTATAGAAATTCTGCTCAATGACCTCCCAATTCAAGTTATTGAAAAAAGCTTCGATATATTTTTTCTTTTCAGATGTTGGGTAGTCGTAGACGAAGGCGTGTTCCCACATATCTAGCATCAAGACCGGTTCTATACCCATTAATTGCCCGATATGCTGTTCGTCAACCCAAGCATGAAGCAATCTGCCATTGCCTGCCCCGAGCGATTTATCCCGAGTACCTTCGAGGGAAGTCGAGGGGTCGTAGTAAAGGACTGCCCAGCCCACGCCGCGCGTCATAGCGACAGCCTTGAAGCGGGCAAGCCAAGCGTCAAAACTGCCCCATTCTTTTTCTATAGCTATTTTTAATTTGCTTTTAGCCGGCAAGGGTTTTGAGCCACCTTCTAAAGACTTGAAATAATATTCATGATTTCTCATGCCACCCCATTCAAAACCGAATCTTCTTTGTAGTTCGCCCAAAATATAAGCATTATCTGCTTCGTTCTTGGAAAGTTCGGCTATTTTTGAGAGAATTAAGTTGGTATTCTTCACATAGCCCGAATAGAGCCTTAGGTGCTCTTCTATATTTTTCTTAGATATTCCTTTCAACTCTGATAAATTAAACTTTTTTTCTGTGTATTCCATAATGTTTTAAGTATAACCCATGCAAAGCTTCAAAAGAAATTTCAAATGGTATTCGCTTGGCTTTCTGGTCATAATGACCTCGGCCATTTGGTCGGCGGTCTTGGCTGATGCTAATAATCATCTTAAGGTCTCATTCTTAGATGTCGGCCAGGGTGACGCTATATATATAGAAGCGCCAAATGGCCACCAAATGATCATCGACGGCGGGCCGCCCGGCTCGCTTTTACCAGCATTATCTGAGGTGATGTCTTTTTCAGACCGATCTATAGATGTGATAGTTGTCACCAACCCAGACCAAGATCACTTCGCTGGTTTTATTGATTTGCTCGATTCGTATGAAGTCGGGGTGGTCATAGAGTCCGGCACTTTCAATAAATCAAAAATCTATGGGCGTTTGGAAAATCTGATCACTGAGAAAAAAATTCCTAAAATTATCGCCAGATCGGGAATGAAAGTGGATATGGGCGCTGGCGTGCATTTCGATGTGCTTTTTCCCGATCGAGATGTTTCTTCTTGGAACCCGAACGACGGATCAATTATCGGCCAGCTTATTTATGGAAATACTTCCATCATACTGACGGGGGATGCTACCAAAAAAACAGAAAGCTACAGCCTTTCGGGAAGCGAGGCTTCCGGTTCACTTGGAAGCCTCGCTTCCAATGTTCTGAAAGTCGGCCATCACGGTTCGCGGACTTCTACTGGCGAATCATTCGTTTCGGCCGTGGATCCGGATTATGCCGTCATCTCCTCCGGTGCTGACAACACCTACGGCCATCCGCATCAGGAAACTTTGGATACTTTAAATAAATTTGGAATCAAAATTCTTCGTACTGACCAGCTCGGCATGATTATATTCGAAAGCGACGGCCAAAAGATCGAATTAGAAAACAACATCTAAAAACACAACTATGCAACACAGCGCAATGGCTACTTTACACCCTGTGTAGTTTAAAGTGGTTTAAGATATTTAAATGTCACCACTTTCTCACGATCGTATGGTTGTGGTAACTTTTAATATATATGATATAATTGTTTCTATGAAAATTAGAAGCGATGTAAAAAGAAAAGCTCTTTTATTACTAGCATCTGGGGTGGCGTTAGGTCTGGTTTCTTCGCCTAAGAAATACTTTAGAATTTTAGAAAATTTACCAAAAGCCTGGAAGGAAATAAATAGGAGAAGATTAGTTAGAATAGTCAGGGAATTTTACAGAGATAGGCTTATTGCTTATAAGGAAAAACCAGATGGGACAATACAAATAATTTTAACAAAAGAGGGGAATAAGCATATTCTGGAATATAAATTAGATAATATCAAAATACAACCGCACGCTTGGGATAAAGTATGGCGAGTGATTATTTTTGATATTCCAGAGAGATTTAGGGCAGGTCGTGATGCTCTGAGGGAGAAATTAAAAGATCTCGGGTTTCTAGAGTTGCAGAAGAGTGTTTTCATTTATCCCTATAAATGTGAAGATGAAATTAATTTTATTGTGGAAGTTTTCAAAATCAGGTCTTATGTCCGGATTATGGAAGTAAAAAGTTTTACCAACGACGAGCACTACAAGCTCAAATTTAAGCTATATTAGGTTTAAGTTAGAATTAGATTTTAATTTTAAAACCACTAAACTAAACTAAAATGTTACCATTCACTCACGATCGTATGATTGTGGTAACATTTATATTATATATATGTAGATAATGCCGGCCCATTCGACTGGTTCGACTTCACTCACCACAAGCCCGCTCAGGACGGGTTTAATTAGATTACACCCGCTTTTTTGAGGGTGACGAAAGCGCCGTTTTTGCTGATCGTCTTCCAGCCACCAGTGGAAAGTTCCAAGGTCATAGATTTTTTAAGTTCAGGGATATAGATTCTTTTCTTTTGGAAATTAGGATATTTCCTGACTTTGCCGGTCGGGTTATATTTGGTCGCGCGGGTCCGGTTGGAATATCCTCCGCCGACCTGCGAACCTTTCTTTGTGACTGCGCAACATTTAGCCATAAGTGTTTTTTATGTTATCATAAACACTATATAGATGCAAGAAATAAACACTATTTTTTATATCGTCATCCTCATCATGTCGGTCATTATTCATGAAATTTCTCACGGCTATGCCGCGAAATTCTTGGGTGACAATACCGCAGAATACGCCGGCCGCCTCACTTTGAATCCGCTGAAACACTTGGATCCGATCGGTTCGGTGCTCGTCCCGCTGATTTTGATAATTTCCAAAGCTGGATTTGTCTTCGGCTGGGCCAAGCCGGTGCCCTACAACGAGTTTAATCTGCGGAATAGAAAATGGGGGACAGTTGTTGTCGCCTCAGCTGGAATTATTTCCAACCTAACACTGGCTTTACTTTTCGGACTTTTGATCAGAATCTCTATTTCCATGGACTTTGCTTCTCCCGCCTTCCTTTCGA
Source organism: Minisyncoccota bacterium (assembly GCA_036514795.1). GTDB lineage: Bacteria > Patescibacteriota > Minisyncoccia > Phycocordibacterales > UBA9973 > DATBWL01. Next base: position 5,666 of record DATBWL010000017.1, on the reverse strand, counting down.
TCAGCGGGCTGATCGTCCTCGTCAACATCGTTTTGGGTATTTTCAATCTGATTCCCATTCCCCCGCTTGATGGTTCTAAGATTCTTTTTTCGCTTTTGCCCGCCGGCTGGAGGAGAGTCCAGATCATTTTGGAGCAATATTCCTTGGTTGTTCTGATAATTTTTATCTTTTTCGGCTGGCAATACCTCTCGCCGGTCATTTTCGGCCTTTTTAAGTTTTTGACCGGAGTGAGCTTTTAGCGCACACCCCGTAGTAGAACTTTGATAAAAGTTTCACTACGGGGTATAATATATGAATGAATTCGGTTAAAAAGTGGAAGGTGAAAACAAGAAAAAAAATGAAATTCTTAACAAAATTTATAAAAGAACACCGCACTTTATCGCTGACTGTCCTCGTCGGCGTTCTCCTCGTCGCCTCCGGCATTTATTTGGCCACTATCCAAATACAGGCTGTACCACCAGACCCTACTTGGGAGTGGGCTAAAAAAGTTGGGGCCGCCGGCGGTGATGACAGAAGTAAAACAGTGGCTCGCGATGATGCCGGCAATGTCTATGTCGCCGGTGAGTTTGACGGTCCGATCATATTTGCGGGTGCTCCTGCTTGTATGACAGTTTTAACTCCTGCCGGTACAGATATTTATATAGCCAAATATGATGATATGGGAAGTTGTATTTGGGTGACTTCTGTTGGCGGGCCTAACAATGATTTTGTAAATGATATTGCCGTTTATTCGCCCTCTGGCGCTGACGGCCAAATTTATATCACGGGTTCATTTATAGACAACCTTGTTTTGGATTCCTTCACTCTTTCTGATGCCGATTCGTCTGGTAGCGCATTTATCGCCAGGCTTAATTTTACTGATGATCCGCTGACTTTCACTTGGGTCTGGGCGGATTCGTTAGACTCTAGTGGCTCTAGTTCTAATGCAGGTAATGCCTTAATGCTTTATCCGACAACATCTCCTCCAGCTGATGTTTACCTCACTGGTCATTTCAGAGGATCAATATCTTTGTTGGATGGAGGGAACGTCGACATAGGTGGCCCGGCTATTCCAAGTGCGGGTGGCGATGATATATTTGTTGCCAAACTTGATTCCGGGACTGGGGCTTTATCTTGGTCCGCTATTGAAACGGTCAGCGGCCCAAGCGATGATGATCGTGGATTGGGTATTGATGTTGATTCGTCTGGTGATGCTTATGTTTCCGGTTTTTTTATTGATTCGACTACTTTTGATCTGGGTGGTGGAAATGAAACGATACTCACTAGCCAGGGCTTGGGTGATGGTTTTGTGGCTAAATATGCCGACGCAGACGGGTCTCTCGTTTGGGCAAGGCCACTAGGCGGCGACGATGGTTCATTCTTTGATCAAGCCAGCGATATCAAGATTGGTTCAGACGGAAATGTTAATATCACCGGACTTTTTGCGGGCGACGCGACGACGGATTACACTAACCCTATTCTTGGTGCTGCCACTAACTTTGTTACAGGAGGAAGTCCGCGCTCCGTAGCTATGGGTGATTTTAATGGAGATTTGGAACTTGACCTTGTCGTCGCAAATTTTGGTGACGATGATGTCTCGATTTTGCTTGGTGTCGGCGATGGCACCTTCGGCGCCGCCGCTAACTTTGCCGTGGGGACAAACCCACTCTCCGTGGCGGTTGGGTATCTAAATGCCGATGGAAATCTTGACTTGGCAGTCGCAAATCAGATCAGTAATAATGTCTCAGTCCTCCTTGGTGTCGGTGACGGCACCTTCGGCGCCGCCGCTAACTTTGCCGTGGGGACAAATCCAGGTTCTGTGGTGGTTGAGGATTTCAACGGAGATTTGGTATCTGACCTCGCTGTGACGGATTATGGTTTCGGCAATATCTCGATCCTCCTTGGTGTCGGTGACGGCACCTTCGGCGCCGCCGCTAACTTTGCCGTGGGGTCAGGTCCGGGCTCTGTTGCGGTTGGGTATTTCGACGCTGATGGAAATCTTGACTTGGCAGTCGCAAATCAAATCAGTAATGATGTCTCAGTCCTCCTCGGTGTCGGTGATGGTACCTTCGGCGCCGCCACTAACCTTGCCACGAACCCAGGCTCGGTTTCCGTTGCGATTGAAGATTTCAATGGTGATACCAATCTCGACCTTGCGGTCGCAAACCTTAGTGGAGATAATGTCTCGATTTTACTCGGTGTCGGCGATGGTACCTTCGGCGCCGCCACTAACTTTGCCGTTGTCGTGGGGGCAAGCCCAATCTCTGTTGCAGTTGAGGATCTGAATGCCGATGGAAATCTTGACTTGGCAGTCGCAAACTTTAGTGATGATAATGTCTCAGTCCTCCTTGGTGCCGGTGACGGCACCTTCGGCGCCGCCACTAACTTTGCTGTGGGAATAGGCCCGCGTTATGTAGCGACTGGGGATTTCGACGCTGATGGAAATCCTGATTTAGCAGTCACAAATCAGGACAGCGACAATGTTTCGATTCTGCTTGGTGACAACGGACCAGGTTTTCTCAACCTCGGCCTTACTGCTGTATCCGATGTTGATATTTTTGTTACCCAACTTGATCCGGTAGCTGGTGCGCTTAATTGGGCAAGACGAGGCGGTAGAAATAGCGACACTTCACCATCCCTCACTCTTAATGCCACTGACAGTGTTTATGTCGCTGGTGATTTTAATGGCGGTTCTTTACTTGAGCCTGCAACTTTTGATAACGATGAACCCAATGATCCTGATCCAATAATAGGCTCCTCGCCCATTGCTGGCTCCAATGATGTTTTAGTTTTTGGTTATGATAATCTTGGAAATTTTCTTTGGTCTCAAAGCGCTGGTGGGACCTTGGCGGATTATGCTAATGATATAACTTTTTTCAATCCCGGCGTTGACCCTTTAGACGATGCTTGGTATGTGACCGGTTTTTATGTTAGCGATCCGGCGACTTTTGCAACTCCGACACCAACTGATCTCGCGCTTTCGGGTGTAATAGACGGATTTTTGGCCAAATTAAAATCGATTCCACTTCTTCCTATTCCACCAACCTTGTCTTCAAGTTTTGCGCCTAGTTCTGGCTCTACTCCCATTACATCAACTTTGTCTATTACAATGGCTAATACTAATATTGGAACGGCGAGCATGATCCCTCCTCCAGTGACTGTAACATTGCGCGCAGGGATGGTTGTTGCCCCACTTCCCGCCACTTCTTTTGCGCCTCTTGGTTGCGGAAGTTTCGTCACACCACCAATGCCAGGAGAAACTTCTTTTATAATTGATTCTGCGTCAATACCAGGTTCAGATACTTGCGTAGTATCAGTTGATGTAACTCCATCGGCTACGGGCACGATTACAATTAGTGATCTGTTTACCGATGCAGGGGGGAGCAGTTCTGATCCAGCCCCGGCCACTTTTACTGTTGTTCCTCCCGGCGGCGGACCGCCAACCGTGACAACCCTAGAGGCAACAGATGTTACAAAGGATTCAGCTACGCTGAATGGCGAATGGATTGGCACCGGCGCTGGCACTTCTTACTTTGATTGGAATATAAAAACAGATTCAAACCCAACTTGCTCCACCCAATCTCTTGGAACTTCTACTACTCCCGTTAATTTGACTGCGGGTACTCACGGCATGAGTGAGCCCATCTCATCATTATTGGCTGGGAGAACTTATTGTTTCCGCGCAGTTGGCACAAATATAGCTCCTCCTTTTACAACCAACGGTGATATTCTTTCTTTCACCACCTCACGCCCCGGAGCAAGCGGTGGATATGAGCCGATACCAGTACCAGGCGTTTGTGGCAGAGCTGGAGGTGGAACATTTGAAGTTGCTCCGCAAACTTATCTTTGCGCTCCAGATGATAATCCTAAGGGTGGTAAACCAACAGCAGTCACAGGCCCAAATGGCGCTGCGCCGGGAACATGGAATTGGCAATGCCAAGGCAGTAACGGTGGTGCTAGCTTAAGTTGCTCAGCAAATGTTTCGCCCCAAAAACCGGTTTGTGGATCGGCTAACGGGGGAAAATTTATTACTGCACCGACAAAAGCAAGTCTCTGTAAGGAGGGCGCCGCTTCTAATGTTTCTGGTCCAACAAATGGATATTGGAATTGGTTGTGCTATATTCCGGGTTCTAATCCGGTCGTTCAGGTTAATTGTTCGGCAATTGCGCCGCTTTCTCCCCCGATTCCCGTTTGCGCCGGCAGTTTAAGCGACCCGCTTTATCAGGACAAATGTGATTGTCAGCAAGACCCTAAACTTGATATGTGTTTGCCTCCGCCTCCACCGAGAGATCCGCTTGATCCTCCAGAGCTTGTCTGCGCCGGCAGTAGTTGCGAAACCCCGCTTCCGCCGCCGATTCCTTTATTTCTATATGACACCGCGCTTGAAGCACCAACTCCTTATTTCCCAGATGACAGCCTGCGTCTCGGAGACGATCAGCCATCAGACGGCGCGCCGCGGACTGGTCAAGGAACACCAAGCGACTTTGTCAGCGGATTCTTGAATTCTGTTTTGCCTTCCGGTGTCGTCTCGCAAATCACTGACGCTCTTAATACGCCGGCCGGCAATGTGGTGGCCAATATTTTGATTACCTTGGGCGTCGTCTTAGGCGCCGTCACAGCGGCGGCGCAAGCCTTCTTCATTTCTCAAATTGTCTTGTCGGATGTCCCGCTCTTGCCGTTACGACTCTGGTCGGCCTTGCTTGCGTTTCTCGGCGTCAAAAAGGAACTCAAATGGGGAACAGTTTTCAGTTCCGCTACGCAAGAGAAACTCGATCCGGTTTATGTCGCCCTCATGGATTCTTTTGGCAAGGAAGTCGCCACCGGCATCACCGACTTGGAAGGCCGTTACGGCTTTCCGATTCAGAAAATTGGCACTTACACCATGACAGCCGGCAAGGGTGGTTATGACGCCTTCCCGTCAAAAAAACTGGCCGAGCAGACAGAAACTTCTCTTTTCAAGGATTTATATTTTGGCGGACCGATTGTGATCAAAGAAGAAGGTCAAATCATCACTAGAAATATTCCGCTTGACCCTCTTAATTTTGACTGGAATCAAATGCAAAAAGAAAAGCTTGGCTACATGAAGTCTCATGTCGGCCGAGAAAAATTAATCGCCCTGATCTCCAGATTTTTCTTCGGAGTCGGTTTCATTGTCGCTACTTTGACTCTCATTTTTGCGCCGAAGCCTTTCAACATCGCTATCTTTGCGCTCTATATTGTGCTCCTTGTTCTGCGACGATTCAGTATTTTGAAAGCTAAAAAGAAAGGCAAAATTATCAAAAACGGGATGCCGCTTCCATTCTCTATTTTGCGGGTTTATCAGGCGTCGGTGCCGGATGTCGAGATCGCTCACAGCGTCGCTAACCGAGATGGCAGTTTCTATCGCTTGATTCCTAACGGCCGATACATTGTTAAAATTGATGAGATGGCCAGTGAAGGCGTTTACAATTCGATTTTCACCTCGCAACCTTTTGAAGTCAAAAACGGCATAATTGCCGGAGAGTTTGCAATCTAGTTGCATTTTTGGGGGATTTGTATTAAATTTACCCAAGCACTTAACTTGTTAAGTGCTTGGGTTTACTCTAAACTATGCCTACAATTAATCAACTAGTAAAAAAGAGCCGAACCAAAAACATCCGGAAATCAAAGTCCGTAGCTTTGGCGCGCGGGTTCAATGTGCTACAAAA
>DATBWL010000016.1:0-23587 GCA_036514795.1 Minisyncoccota bacterium | reverse complement strand
CAGCGGAGAGAATAAAGACGGAAAAAATATAAATCTTGAAGCGGCTGGAAAAATCTTTCAATCGAGCCAGTTTAAAATCTCCATTTCTGGCGACGGCAGAAACTTCTTTAACAAAAAACAAGCTAAAAATCGCAATCAAGCCGACAAGAAAGGCGGTCATAAAAACTAGATTGAAACCGAAAGGAAAACTTTTTAAAATAAAAAAGGCGACCAGTGGGCCTAAAATCCCGCCGATTGAATCCATGGCCCGATGATACCCGAAAGACCTGCCCAGCTCTTCCTTATTGACTGAAAGCGAGATCAGGGCGTCTCTCGGCGGCTCTCGGAGCCCTTTGCCGACTCGATCAATTAAGCGGAGCCCAAGAATTCCTCCGATTGCTCCAGTCAAGATATAGAATGGCCGGATAGCCACCGAAAGAGAATAGCCCAAAATAGCGAAAATTTTCCTTTTCTGGATTTTATCTGAAATTCGGCCGGAATATATTTTGATGAAATTTGCCATGGCATCGGCTAAGCCTTCCACCAAGCCCAATGAGGCTGCTCCTGATTTGAGTACTGAAGTGAAAAAAGCCGGAAAGATCGCCAAGATCATTTCGTTGGAAAAATCATTGAAAAGACTAGTTAGCCCTAAAACAAAAACATTTTTCTGTAATCCCAGAATCTTTTTATCCTTTTCCATTGTGTCCCCAGCAGGAATCGAACCTGCATCGCAAACTCCGCAAGCTTGCATTCTATCCATTAAACTATGGGGACAAATTATCTGAATTTAACCACAAAAAAGAGTTAAAAACCGAGATGTTCCATTATCCTCTGTGGCACAGGCTCTTTCATTTCTTCTTCCTTTAAATGCCTCAAAAGTAAAACTTTTACTTTTTCTTCCAGAGTTTCCTCTATGGGCAGGGCGATAATCGGCATCAATATCCTTTTGGAATGAATGAGCAATTTTTTTTCTTTTCCCTGATTTTCAATAAAAAAAGACTTGATCATTTTATAAGGATAAAATTCTTTTTTTATCTTGACGCCTTTTTCACTTATTTCGATCTCCATCATTTCGGGCTTTCTGCCGCTGTACATAGCTAGAACGGCTGTTGCCAAGACGATGAAAACGGCAAAAATATAGTTTTTGTAAACAATAGCAATAACAGCCGAAGAAAGCGCGATGATGCCGACTGCCCAATACCAGTCGGGCGCCCTATCTTTATGTTCGTATTCCATGACTTCCCAAACAATTTTATCCATATACAAATTCTAGCAAATTATGGGAATAATTAAAAACTGCGGAGGCGGTGAGATTCGCCGATACTGCGGCGGGTACTTTTCCGTCTCGCCTTGCTCGCATGGAAAAGTCTTTCGAACCTCACACACGAGCAAAACAGTTTGCTCGTTCTTCTCCGCAGTTTTTCACTGCGTTTCAAACTGCGGAGGCGGTGAGATTCGAACTCACGGTGCCTTGCGGCACTCTTGTTTTCAAGACAAGTGCGATAGACCTCTCTGCCACGCCTCCCTATTTAAGGCAGGTTTAGTTTGCCTTCAGATCTTTGACGATATCTTTGCCGGTCTTTTTGGCAATAGCGAAGATATAAACGATATCTAAAATCGCCAAAGTATTCAAAACCAAGATAGCCACAAACCAAAGCTTGTGCCCGCGCTTGGAAGCGGTCCACAAAGCGTAACCCTTCCAAGGAAGGACCCAAGCCGCGATCAAAATCAAAATCCAATTTTGTTGTATAAACATCATGAATTCATCATACCAAATTGTGCTATTATGTAAAGAATGGCGAAATTTTTAGGCATTGATTTCGGAGATAAGAAGCTCGGACTGGCAGTATCCGACGATGACGGCCGGCTGGCTTTTCCGGTCATGATATTGAAAAATGAAGGGAAGACCACGGGCGAAATAGGAAAAATATGCAGAGAGCTTGGGGTCACCGCCATTGTGTTGGGGGAATCGCTTAATTTAAAAGGGGAACCGAATAAGATAATGCCGAAAGCAATAGTCTTTAAGGAAAAGCTGGAGAATGAAATAAGGTTACCGGTTTTTTGGGAAAAAGAATTTATGACTTCAACCGCCGCGCTTCACTTCGGGCAATATTTGAAGGGCGTCCGGCCGGATACGGCCCGCAAGACAAAAAGAGGAAAAGAAAAAATTGACGATTCCGCCGCCGCCTTTATTCTTCAAAGATATTTAGATCGAAGATCCCGACAACAGGAGGGACAAAGTATATGACTTTTGACCCGATCACAATTATAAAAGCTTTTGGCACCCTAGGAATCCTAGCGATCATTTTTGCCGAGAGCGGACTTTTCTTCGGCTTTTTTTTGCCCGGAGATTCTCTTCTTTTCTCGGCCGGCTTGCTCGCCGCCGCCGGTTACTTGAATTTTTGGACTCTGTTTATTCTCTGCCCCATTGCGGCTATTTTGGGCGACAATGTCGGTTTTTGGTTTGGCAGACGAGTAGGGCCAAAATTGTTTAACAGGGAAGATTCTTTCTTCTTCCACAAAAAATATATAGAGCAGACTAATGCTTTCTATTTGAAACACGGCCGGAAGACTATTGTTTTGGCGAGGTTCGTACCGATCGTTCGCACTTTCGCGCCGATCTTGGCGGGAGTCGGCGGCATGGAATACAAAACATTTTCTTTTTTTAACATTTTGGGTGGAACACTGTGGACATCCAGCATGCTCATTTTGGGATTTTTCCTCGGAAATATCGTGCCCGATATCGACCGTTTTATCCTGCCGGTGGTAGGGTTAATCGTCGTTGTTTCCATTATTTTACCCATTTTAATTCAGATTTTTCGCAAAAAGAATTAAAACATCAGGGATTATTATAGTTATGTTAAAATTACTTTATGGCTTCTAAAAATCATTTAGGTATGGAAATTACCGACAACTCAATAAAATACTTAGAGCTGAAAAAAAACAGAGAGGCTTTTGAAATAGGCCACTTCGGGGAATTGCCACTACCGTTTGGTTTCCTTGAGGAAGGATCGATCAGGGATGGAGCCGGATTAAAAAAGATCATCTCCTCGATCAGGGCCAAAGGGAAATGGAAAGAAGTGACAGTTTCGCATTTGCCGGATCAAGTTTACTTGGCTGATCTCCTGAAAGAAGCCGGTTTCAAGGACATTTATTTTGAATCAGCGGGGGAAGCCGTCGCCCGAGCCGCCATATCCGCGATCGGCGCCGAGACGGACATGATCGTCTATTTTGCCGGCAACAAAATGGATATCTACGCCGGGCTCCGATCGACGATGAAACTTTTGGCAACTTTCAATCTTTCGAGCGATTTGCTTGGACAAATGAGAGATAAGGAAATAATTTATTCTTTCATCAAAGAGAAAATCAATGAGCAATATATTTCATGGCATACCCACCCATTCGACAGTGCTCCCGCCGACGCCAAGGCTTTGGCGGGCAAGCAGGGCGGGCAAAGTAAAAGGCCGAAGATAAAGAAAATAATTCTTTCCGGCGATATGCCCAATCAGAAAGAACTGACGGGCTATCTTCAAAAGTCGCTTCAAATTAAAGTTGAAGCGGGGAATGTCTGGCAAAATCTGTTCTCTTTTGAAAATTACATTCCGGCGATCAATTTTCGTGATGCGCTTCGCTACTCGGCCGCGATCGGGTTGGCTTTGCGTCCCTTTGAAAAATAAACATTCCGTGGTAATTTTTCCTTATTGCCTTCGTAGTTCAATGGATAGAACAAAGCTCTTCTAAGGCTTTGATGCAGGTTCGATTCCTGCCGAAGGCACCAAAATGTATTAGAAATGTAAATTTATTTTTAATCAAATGTTATAATATATTTATGGAACCGCTTTTTCCTCAAATTTTTACCAGAAGACACCTATTGGGAATTATCCTCGTGATACTTCTTATTGCCGACATAATCGGCTTCACGGAGTATCGAAGCCAGGCGTTATTAGCGGATCTTCCTGCGAAACTTCAAGCAGAAAAAATTGAAAAAGAAGGATTGGAAAGCAGAATCGGCAACCTGGAATTAGCGCTCCAAACTCTCAAGAGCGAAAATGAAGCGCTGTTAGGCCAGGCCACTGATATTCAGCAAGATATCCAAAATGAACTCGGAGATATTTCCGATACCGTCGGCGCGCTCGACAAACTAAGCAAGACCGATCCGGAGCTTCTGCAGAAGTATTCCAAATCTTATTTTTTAAACGAGCACTATGTGCCTACGGAGCTGACCGGCATCAACCCCGTTTTCACTTTTGTGCAAGACAAAATTCTCAAGATTCATGTCGATGTCTCGCCCTATCTGGAGAAATTATTTAACGACGCAAAGGCGGAGGGGCTTAACTTGGGCGTCGTCTCGGCCTACCGCACCTTCAGCGATCAATCGGTTCTTAAATCAACTTATAAATTCACCTACGGCGCAGGGACAGCCAACCAATTCTCGGCTGAACAAGGATACTCGGAACATCAGCTGGGCACGACCATTGACTTCGCGACAACGGCTACAGCTGAGACTTGGGCAGGATTTAATCAGACGCCGGAATATGTCTGGCTCATGAATAACGCCCAGAAATACGGGTTCGTCCTTTCTTATCCGCAAAATAATAGCTATTATCAGTATGAACCGTGGCACTGGAGATTCGTCGGAGTGACGCTGGCCCGCAGGCTCTATAAAGAAAGCAAATATTTCTATGAATTTGATCAGCGTGAAATCAATACTTACCTCGCCAATATTTTTGATTAAAATATTGGAGGAAGAGAAAGTCATTATCAGTTTAATAAAAATAATATGGCCAAAGGAAACAACAGGGACAGAAAAGAAATGAAGAAGCCTAAAAAGGCAAAATAGCTTAGAGAACACAAAACGCCCCCAAAGGGCGTTTTGTGTTAGTGTATAGATTATGAAGATCACATCGGCCAAGTTTATTAAGGGAATAGTCGGTGAAGATCCGATGCTTTCTGACGGCAAGCCGCAAGTCGCCTTTATCGGGCGGTCCAATGTCGGCAAGTCTTCCGTCATCAATGTCCTAACGAATAATAAAAATCTGGCCAAGACGAGCTCTTTCCCGGGCCTGACCCAAGAGATTAATTTATTTTTGATTAATGAAGATCATTATTTAGTCGATCTGCCGGGTTACGGTTTCGCCAAGGTGAACAAAGAAGGGCAGGAGAGGATCTTCCAATTAATTAAATGGTATCTGTTTGATTCCGGCGCCGAGCAGAAGAAAGTCGTCCTGATTATCGATGCTAATGTCGGCCCGATGGAGGGGGACTTGGACATGCTCCAAAGTTTGGAGCAAAACGGCAAAGACATAATAATAGTGGCCAACAAGATCGATAAAATTAAGAAATCCGACCTAAAAAAACAATTCCAAAAGATTGAGGGCTTAATTGGGCCGCATACAATTATCCCTTTCTCGGTAGACAAAAAGATTGGCGTCAAAGAATTGATCAATGAGATTTTACAATAAAAAGTCCCTGTTATTTTAGCGGGACTTTTTTATGTTAATATAAAAATATGAAACAAATTATCATATTTATAATACTTATAGGGGTCGCTGGGGCGGGATATTGGTTGCTGACTAAAAACAACAATAAGCCAGTCGCCACACCGGAAATATCGAAAGCCATTATTAATCAAGTTGAAACTAAAACAGAAGAAAAAATTATGAGCGCCATATTACACACCAATAAAGGAGATATTACTATCGAATTTAATTCCGCCACGCCGAAGACGGTGGAGAATTTTAGCACTTTAGTCAAGAAAGGGTTTTATGACGGCACGAAGTTTCACCGTGTCATTAAAGACTTCATGAACCAAGGCGGAGACCCGCTTTCCAAAGATGATGCCCAGAAGGCATTGTGGGGCACAGGCGGACCGGGTTACAAATTTGCCGATGAGATTACCGCGACTAACAGGAATGACATTGGCACTATCGCCATGGCGAACTCCGGTCCGAACACCAACGGTAGCCAATTTTTCATCAACACCGCCGCGAATAACTTCTTAGACACCAAGCACACCGTCTTCGGAAAAGTTACAGCTGGGCTCGATGTCGTTACCGCCATCAACTCCGTCTCAACCGACAGCACCGACAAACCCCTCGACCCCATCATCATCAAAAGCATCACTTTAAAATAATAGGTCGCGCTTCAATGGACGATGCGCGAGATGACTTCGTCTAAATTAAATGAAAAAAAATAACCGTTGTCCTTGGCCAGCGAATGATCCGTTGATGATTAAGTATCACGACCAAGAATGGGGCAGACCTATCCACGATGATCGTGTGCTTTTTGAATTCCTGATCTTAGAGAGTTTCCAAGCCGGTTTAAGTTGGCGCACGGTTTTGCACAAGCGGGAGAACTTCCGCCGGGCCTTTGCGAATTTTGACGTCAAGAAGGTCTCGAAATTTGATACGAAGAAAATTAATTCTTTGATGAAAGACGCCGGTATTATTCGCAACTCGCTAAAAATCAAAGCGGCGATAAACAACGCCCAATGTTTTTTAAATATCCAAAAAGAATTCGGCTCGTTTGATAAATATGTCTGGGGTTTCACGAAAGGCAAGACTATTGTGAATAAACCCAAAATCCTCAAAGATCTGCCGGCCAAAACCGCCCTAAGCGATGCGATGAGTGAAGACATGGGCCGGCACGGCTTTAAATTCCGCGGTTCCACTATAACTTACGCTTTCATGCAAGCCGTCGGCATGGTGGATGATCATTTAGTTGGGTGTCCCCAAAAACTCGAAGGCCTACGGCAAGGACGGTCCTTGCCGTAAAAGAATAGTTTAATTAGAAGGTGGCGGCATAGAGTTTTGTGTTAAAATAAATTTATGAGCGAAAAATACAAACCAAATCCGGAAGATGAAAAGAAGATGGAAGATTTGCTTAATCAGGCCAAGGGTATTATCAGGCAGCCGGCCGAACGGGATCCATTGGAAATGGCCAGGGCTAGCAGAGAAGAGGCGAATGAGAGATTTTTAGACGAGACCAGCGATTTTTTGACAAACATAGAAAGGGGTGACAATCTTGAGCTTTATTACAGAACATTGGCGGAAGAGATTCCAGATTTAGCGCTCTCTTTTGACGAGATGGCTACAGATATGGAAGGACGGCCCTTACCTAATCACATTGTGATAAAAGCTGTGCCCTATAAAACTGACAGGATGTTCCTCGATGATTTGAGGGATAACCAAATAATATCTTTATTCACAAACCCTAACCATACCGTGGAATATAAAGAAATGCTTGGTTATAAGTTGGAGAAAATTGCGCTTTTGCCAAAAGGCACAACCGCCTTTCTTCTCGCTAGAGATTATAGAGATAAAATAAAACAATTTCCCGACATGAAAGATATTTTTGATAAAAGGTACGGTAAATATAAAACCCTGGAACCGCTTTCCAACGAAGAAATAAAAAAATTACTGCGAAAGGAAATCAGAGAGGAATATAAAAATAAACTTTAATTTAAACCCCTTGTCTATCGGCTAATTCGCCCGAATAGGCGAATAGTTTAATTTAATAAATTTAAATGCAATATTTTATTGGTTTTACATTACCCAAATTGATTCGCCAGGCTCATGAAGAAGAAACCAAGAAACTTTCTAAGCTGTTTGGGATTTTGCCGCTACACGATCGCTCCGTACCGCACCTGACCTTTAAAGCCCCGTTTGAATTTGAAGACATTAAGTCTTTAACAGGGCACCTAAAAGAATTTTGCCGGACGCAAAAAGTAGGCGAGGTTAAAGTGGATGGTTATTTCTTTTGGGAAAGCGGGACAATCGCGTGGAAGGCCATAGCTGATGACGATGCTCTTTTTTTTATCAAAAATTTATTAGACTTCTTAAAGTCTATGCCGGATTTGCCCGAGGATGATAGGGCTAATCGAGAAATGAACCTGCACGCTTCAGTCGCCAGATTTTTGACCCCAGATAAATCTGAAGAGATTCAGAAGTATTTACAATCAGCACCCAAACCGCAATATGAAACGAAACTTGATACTATAAGTATTTACCATAAAGTAAACAGTAAATGGGAAGAGTTATCAGTAATTCCTGTTGGGCAAATACCATTCATTGATGGGGTATAGTATGTGTGGTATTATGGTAATAAATGAAGAAAATGATTGCAAAAATTTTGAATAAAAAGACTATCAATCCAGCAGAAAAAAAGCTTGATAAATTAGTTGAAAAGGGCATGAAGAAAGCTGTAACTCAATACAAGCGTGTTTTTGAGCGCCTTGCTGAATACGACAAAGTTTAAGATATATGACTTTTTATTACTTAGATATAAGACTTATGGAAAAGATGTGTCACCCTATGGCGGTGACACTTTTCGATTCCAAAGAGGATCCTATAGACAATTTCGGAGCACATGAATTATCTCTTCTTGATTCAGCTTTGAACAATCCTCAACGAGCACTAGCCGATGGTACGGAACTTTATCCGACACTGGAAAAGAAGGCTGCGATTTTGTATTACAGTTTGATAAAAAATCATCCTTTTCGGAATGGTAACAAGAGGACAGCTACGGCGGCGATGATGGTATTTATTTTGATTAATGGCAAGTGGTTTAAGAATGAATACCAAAAAGAAATAGAAAATTATTTGGTTGATTTAGCTGTAAAAGTTGCTGGTTCAGTCGGTTCCGCAGATAAGGATATATTACTAAATGAGATCGAAGAATGGTTAAAATTAAATATTGGGCATGTACATCAAGGTTAAAGTAAAAACTGGCCAGAAAAAAGAGAGCTTGGTGGTGAAAAATAAAGATACCTTTTTAGCATCGGTGAAAGAACCGGCAGAGAGGAATATGGCCAATAAAAGGATTAACCTGCTAATCGCTAAGCATTTCAAAGTTTTGCCTGAAAAAGTGCGCATTATTAAAGGGCAAACGGCGCCGAGCAAAATCTTGAAGATTATTATATAATCAAGAATATTATAAATAGCTACAAGAAAAAATATGAAAAGATTACTTAGTATTTCATCAGTGTTGGCGATAGTGGTTGGGGTGGTTTTGGTTGCCGGCGGTATCTGGGGTCTTTATTTTACTTATAAAAATGTCGTGCAAGAAAAGATTGTCACTCCTGAGGACGCCTCGATTTCGAATCAGCCGGTACGCGGCCCGTTCACCCTTAAAGCTCAGGCCAATATAATTCGCAAGCACACCTTAACCTCAACAGGTGGCAAGACTTTTGCTGAAATGCCTCGTCAGATCGAAAAACTTGACGCGGATGGTAAGCCAATTTTGGGGGCCGATGGCAAGCCAGTCATGATGGCTAACACTGCGAGAGATATGTGGATCACAGCCACAACCCTAACTACGGCGTTAAATTTAGGAATTTTGTCGTTTGCTTTTTCTGGCCTGGCTATACTTTTGGGTCTGATATCCCTTTGGATAGGAATCATTTTTTGTGTCTTGAGTAAAAAAAGTTAAACTTCGCCACTAAAAATAAATTTTTGTGCTAGTATCGTAATCTATGTCTTCCAACGAGATCGTCGTCCGATTCGACCGCGTAAATTTTGAATATGGTCACAACAAACACATCCTCGAGGAGGTGAGTTTTTCTCTGCGTAAAGGGATGAAAATTGCCTTGATGGGTCAGAATGGCGCGGGGAAATCGACCATTTTCGGCCTGATCAACGGCGCGCTCCAGCCGGAGGCCGGCGATCTTCATATTGGCCAAAAACTTTCGATCGCCCAGGCACTCCAAGTCATCCCAAGGCCGGAAATGAATTTATCGGTCCGAGATTTTTTTCAAAAGCGTTTTGCGAAAAAAATCTATGCTATTGATCCGATGATCGATGAGGCGCTCGAAGTCGTGAATTTGCGAGGGCATGAAAAAGTGCATGATAGGATCATCAAGACTTTCTCCGGTGGTCAACAAGCTCGTTTACTTTTAGCTTCCGCTATCATTCAAAATCCAGATATTCTGCTCTTAGACGAACCGACGAACAATTTGGACAAGGCTGGCATCGAGCACCTGACGGATTTTTTGAAGAATTATCAAAAGACTGTCGTCGTCATCTCGCACGATGCGGAATTTTTAAATGCTTTTACCGACGGTGTCTTATATTTAGATGTTTACACCAAGAAGATCGAACAATACGCGGGGAACTATAATAATGTAGTCAGGGAAATCTCCGCGCGTATTGATAAAGAAAATAAAAAAAACGCTCAGCTCGCCAAAGAGATACAAGCCAAAAAAGATCAGGCCAACGCCTTCGCGCACAAGGGAGGCCGGCTTCGCCTGGTCGCCAAACGGATGAGAAATCTGGCAGAAGAGCTCGAAGAAGAAATGGTGGATGTGCGGAAAGAAGATAGGATGATCAGACCGTTTCTTATCCCGATACCGGAAGATTTCGTCGGTGAGGCGATCAAGATCACATCGTTTTCTACGCTCGGCAAAAATCACAAGCCGGTCGCCAAGAAAGTGCATGTCACGCTCCGCAAAGGCAATCATTTGCTCTTAAAAGGTCCGAACGGCAGCGGTAAGACGACTTTATTGGAGTCGATCGCGCATGGCACGGCCAAGGGGGCCACGATTACTGAAGGCGTGAAAGTCGGTTACTATCGGCAGGATTTTTCCACGCTTAATTTTGAAGATACAGTTTACCAATCTTTGATGGCGGTACTTATTAGAAAAGATGAAGAATATATGAGGAGCGTGGCGGCCGGGTTTTTGATCACCTCGGAGATTATCAACACCAAAATTGGCAGTTTATCTGAGGGGCAAAAAGGGCTTGTGGCCTTTGCTCGATTGGTTTTAGGGCGGCCGGCCATTCTTATATTAGACGAACCGACAAATCATATTAATTTCAGGCATTTACCGTTGATCGCCGAGGCGCTAAATAAGTACCAAGGCGCGATGATTTTGGTCTCGCATGTGCCCGAATTCGTGGCCAAGATCCGCATTGATGAAGTTCTTGATTTGGAAAAATAGTTCGACCTGCTGGTTCGACAAGCTCACCATAAATCACTATAAATAATCTTTCGACAAGCTCAGGATAAATAGTATAATCAACAGATGTTCGTAAATTTTAATTTCAAGGAATACAATATTGCGGACTGGTTTTCATTTTATCGGATTATCGTGACGCCGGTTATTTTGTATTCTATTTTTTCTGATCAAAGAATATTCTTTTCAGTATTGATTCTTTTGAGCTTTTTATCCGACGCCATCGACGGGATCTTGGCTCGAAGATTAAAAATATCTTCCGAGAGAGGAGCGTTCTTAGATAGCTTAGGAGACATTCTCTTGCTTGTTGTTGCCGTGTTAGGCGCTTTTTGGTTCGAGCCGGGTTTGTTTGCGGAAAATAAATTGCCTATTCTGTTGGTGCTCGGCCTCTATGCGTTCTTGAGTTTTATTGTTTATATAAAATATCGCCGACCCTCGAGTTTTCACACTTATCTGGCCAAAGCCACCTTTGTGCTTCTTGCTATATTTTTCGTTTATTTGTTTTTCTTTGGTTTTAGCAAATTGCTTTTCTACGCAGTTATAGTACTTTCTACCGTTGAACTTTTAGAGGAGATCATTATCGCTCTTTTGTTAAAACAAAATAAGACCAATGTCAAAGGTTTGTACTGGGTGTTGAAAAGTGGGCGATAGAGGACTCGAACCTCTGACCTTCCCGGTGTAAACGGGTTGCTCTACCAACTGAGCTAATCGCCCATAAATTTTTGTATACCTGCCAAAACAGCTCGCCCAAGAATAAAAGCATTTTAGCAGGAAAGTGAATACTTTGCTAGTATAATTTATTATATGCAGGATCTAAAAATAATTTACGAAGATGAAAATATTTTAGCGATCGATAAGCCCGCAGGGCTCCTTGTTCATCGCGCGCCCTCCTTCGCCAAGGCTTCGGAGGGTGAGCAGGAAACTTTGGCAAGTATCCTGCTCAAAAAATATCCGGAAATTAAAAATGTCGGAGATGACCCAGAAAATCGGCCCGGCATCGTGCATCGATTGGATAAAGAAACATCCGGTGTGATTTTGATCGCCAAGAATCAGGCAGCATTTTTATTTTTGAAAAATCAGTTTAAGGAAAGAGAATTACAAAAAACTTATATTGCGATTGTTTATGGGCAGGTGAAAAACGAGCATGGCATCATCGACGCGCCGATTGCCAGATCCTCTACTGATTTCCGCCGCTGGTCTGCCAGCCGAGGAAAAAGAGGCAAAGAAAGGGAAGCAGTAACGGAATACAAAGTTTTGAAAAGATTTGTCGCTCCGGCTCATCAAAATTCTTCGCGGTGCGCCCTTCCCTCGTCCGACGCGGTCGGATCCCTCCCGACGAAAAATTTTAATGAGCCTGCGCTCAAATTCACTTTATTAGAACTGAAACCCAAGACCGGCCGCACCCATCAGATCCGCGTGCATATGAAATTTTTAAATTATCCGGTCGTCTGCGACAAATTGTACGCTCCGAATCTTCCTTGTCCGGTTTTGGGCATGAACCGGCTGGCTCTGCATGCCAAGTCCATCGAATTCAAGAAACCGGATGGTAAAGACATAAAAATAGAAGCCCCAATACCAGAAGACTTGAAACAGGCTATAAACATAAAAACCTTATAAAATAAGGGTCATTTTTCCTTGACTTTTGCTTATTTTCGTGATACACTGTCCATAGTTAAATAAAGGCCAAGGATTTGCCTTAAAAATCCAAAGTACATTCAAAAAACAAGTCCCCGTAAAGTAGCTCTCAAAGAGCGAGGATAGCGAGGCAAACAAAATGAAAACAATCAGCCAACTTGGCGCATTCTTCGGAATGCTTTTCTCAATCATGACGAGCAAGAAATTCTCATCCTTGGTTGAAGAAAAAATTGATTTTGGAAAACTGCAGGACGTGATGAACAGTGAAGACAAAGCCGACCTGGTCAATGAATTTATTAAGTTCATCAATAACGGCTGTAAACTAGCAAGTGAAGCCGTCAATAAAATGGCTGGGTGCTTAAAAAAAGTAACAGAAGCCATTATCCTTGAAGCAACTGCCGATTTTAAAATTGCGGATTTCTTCAAGACGAAAGACCAAGGAGGCATCTTTGCTTATGTGGACAGCGACATTTTTTCATGGCTTTCAAAAACTGTGAAAAATTCTCCCGCTCTGGAGCTTGCCAGCTATGAATTCACAAAAGATATCACCGAACAGGGCATCATTGATGATGCAAAAGGAGGCGATATTTATGTGGAATGCGACATGGCTCATGTAAAGCAGATTTGCGAACGCCATATTGTTAAGGGCGAAAAACTACTCAAAGACAATGGCCAGGCCAATCTTTTCTGGGTCCGCGACAAAGACGGTGATCTCTGCGAGGTGTTCGTCAACCGGAACGCTGGTGGCTGGTACGTGCGCATGCTCAGGTTCCGTTCTGGCGATGAGTGGGCTGCTGGCTATAGCTCTTTCTTCCGCAACAAGGACTTAGCTCCTGTGGCAGTTTGATTTTGAAACTTTGACATTTTGATTCTTAGACCCTTGCATTTTCGCAAGGGTCTTTTATATTTATATACAGAACAGCTTCATATCTCCGGCCAAGGCTTGGGGTAAGAGCTTAAACAGGTCTTGCCTGTTTGTGATACAATGGAAGCATGTCATTGAGAAAAACCTCTTTTGCTTCAGGTGAGTATTATCACATTTATAATCGTGGCAATAGTAAACAGACTATTTTTCACGATCAAGAAGATTATTTACGCTTTCTTAAGCTTCTATTTCTCGCAAATGGAGAAAAAAGTTTCAAAATTTATTTTATAAAGGAGAATCCATACGAATTCGAAAAAGGGAAAAATTTGGTGGATATTGGGGCTTATTGTCTGATGCCAAACCATTTTCACTTACTCATAACCCAAACAGAAGAGGGTGATATCAGTAAATTTATGCAAAAAATCTCCACTGGTTATTCGATGTATTACAATAATAAATATAAAAGAACTGGAACTCTTTTTGAAGGAAAGTTTAAAGCTGAACACATTGATAATGATAGGTATTTAAAATACATTTTTTCTTATATTCATTTAAATCCCGTGAAGATCATAGATTCTAAATGGAAGGAGAACGGAATTAAAAACACTAACAAGACCCTAACTTTTCTCGAGAAATATAACTTCTCGAGCTACCAAGATTTTTGTGGAAAAGACCGTGAACAAAATAAAATTTTAAGCACAAATTCATTCCCAAATTACTTTCCTTCCAAAGATTCATTCAAGAGGGAAATATTTGACTGGTTAACTTACAAAGATAAATAAACAGGTCTTGCCTGTTTATTATTGACGCCAAATAGCTTTTAATATAAGATGGAAAGCAATCCCAATTTACCGCCTTCGGGCGGTTTTAATTGACAATATTATTAATAATTTACACAACGGTGAATCGCATATGTGGCTAAATAATATGCAGTTCTCCCTGTTTAATGGATTATGGCAGAAGCATTTAAAAGAGATAAGCCTCACGTAAACGTAGGTACTATTGGACACGTCGACCACGGCAAGACGACATTAACAGCCAGTATTCTTCGTATCCTTGATATGAATAAGGACAAGGGCTATGGCGCCCGAGTTGAGGCGATCGACAAGATCGACTCCGCCCCGGAAGAAAAGGCCAGAGGAATTACTATAGCTTTACACCACAGCGAGTATTGGACCCCGGCTAGACACTACGCGCACATCGACGCTCCGGGCCACGCTGACTATATTAAGAATATGATCACGGGTGCCGCTCAAATGGACGGCGCTATCATCGTGGTGGCGGCTACTGACGGCGTCATGCCCCAGACCAGAGAGCACATTCTTTTGGCCAAGCAAGTGGGAGTGCCAAAGATCATTGTTTTCTTAAACAAGTGCGACATGGTTGATGATAAAGATTTGATCGATCTCGTGGAAGATGAAGTTCGTGAACTTATGGCCAAGCAAGGCTTCGACAAAGACTGTCCTGTCATTCGAGGTTCCGGATTAAAAGCTCTGGAAGCAAAAGACATGAGCGATCCATGGGCTTTGAAAGTCATGGAACTTGTCAATGCTCTTGATACCTATATTCCAACTCCTGTTCGCGATATTGAAAAGCCGTTTCTCATGCCGATTGAAGATATCTTCTCCATTGAAGGCCGAGGCACTGTCGTGACTGGCCGTATTGAAAGAGGTATTTGCAAAGTTGGCGAAGATGTAGAAATCATCGGGATCAAGCCAACCGCCAAGTCGACTGTCACGGGAATTGAAATGTTTAACAAGCAATTGACCGAAGGTATGGCTGGAGACAATGCCGGGATACTTCTGCGAGGCGTTAAGAAAGAAGATTTGACCCGAGGACAAGTCATCGCTAAACCGGGTTCTGTCACTCCTCACACCGACTTTGAATCAGAAGTTTACATTTTAAAGAAAGAAGAAGGCGGCCGCCACACTCCATTTTTCACCGGTTATAAGCCTCAGTTCTATGTCAGAACGACTGATGTGACCGGCGAAGTAACCTTAAAAGAAGGCGTAGAGATGGTCATGCCGGGAGACACGGTCACCTTCAAGGTGAAACTCGTCGCTCCTGTCGCTCTGGAAGCTCAGCAGAGGTTTGCCATCCGCGAAGGAGGCAAGACCGTCGGCGCTGGAGTGGTCACTAAGATTGTTGCCTAAACATGGTTGCCAAAACTCCAAAAACAAAAATATCTAAAGCAGGGGCTGCGCCCAAGCGTGCGGTCAAAAGTTTGCCTGCCAGCAGGCAGGCAGAAACAAAGTCCCCCAAAGGAGAACAGGAAGCAATACTCCGGATCAGGGTCAGGGCTTATGAGAATAAGATTCTCGACGCATCCGTCAAACAGATCATCGACACGGCGCTCCGCCATGATGAGAAGATCCGCGGTCCGATTCCGATGCCGACCGAGACAAGGAAATATACAGTCAACCGTTCTCCATTCATCTACAAAAATTCGAGAGAGCAATTCGAAATCAGGACTCACAAAAGAGTTATTGATATCATCAATCCTTCGGGTAAAACTATCGAAGCGCTGACTAATCTCAATTTGCCTTCCGGCGTGGACATCGAGGTCACCATGCAGTAACAACTTTATGAAATTCATACTTGGGACAAAAGTTAATATGGTCCAGTATTTTTCCGAAGATGGAAAAGTTTTTCCCGCTACGATTGTTTCCGCTGGACCGGTTGTCGTGACCCAAGTTAAGAATAAAGAAACTGATGGTTATGAAGCTATCCAAGTTGGTTTCGGTCCTCAAAAAGAAGCCAGATTATCAAAGGCCATCAAAGGCCATCTTAAGGATTTAGGGTTTTTTAAGCACATTAAAGAATTTCGCGCGGAAGACAACAAATCCATGTCTCTTAAAAAGGGCGACAAAATAGATGTTTCAGTCTTTGCCAAGGGCGATGTTGTCAGGGCCTCAGGTATCTCTAAAGGTAAAGGTTTCCAAGGCGTCGTTAAGCGCCACGGTTTCCACGGGGGGCCTCGATCTCACGGCCAGAAGCACTCTGAACGCGAACCGGGCTCGATCGGCGGAGGGCTCCGAACCCGCGTGCCCAAAGGGATGAGGATGGCGGGCCGAATGGGCAGTGATTTGGTCACAGTTTCAGGCCTTAAGGTGCTGGAAGTTGATAAAGACAAGAACACCTTGCTTATCTCTGGCGCTATTCCGGGACGCCGAGGCAGTTTGATAGAGATAAGAAGTTGAAAGTCATCAAGTTCATAAAGTTATAAAGAAAATACTTTAAAAACTTTATAACATTATAAACTTTAAGAACTAATTCATGGAAGCTAAAATCTACAATCAAAAAGGAGAAGATCAGGGCAAACTCAAGCTACCCGAGTCCATCTTCGGGCTTTCTTGGAATGCCGATTTGGTCCACCAAGTGATGACCTCCCTTGCTTCCAACAAGCGAGCCAGCACCGCTTCAGTCAAAGGACGAGGCGAAGTCAGAGGAGGAGGGCGAAAGCCTTGGAAGCAGAAAGGAACCGGCCGAGCGAGGCACGGTTCAAGCCGGTCTCCTATTTGGGTGGGTGGAGGAAGAACCCACGGCCCGTCCCCAGAGAAGAACTACTACAAAAAGATCAATAAAAAAATGATGGCCAAGGCGCTCTTCACTATCTTGTCCAAGAAATTCAAAATCAATAATATTCTCTTTGTTGATAAAATTTCACTACCCGAAGCCAAGACCGCGAAAGCCGCCGAGATAAAAATTGCCTTGTCTAAAATTTCAGGTTTTGATAAGCTCGCTCGAACAGGCAAGGGTAACTATGCTCTGATCGCCCTGCCGGAGAAATCTGACACAGTTTTGAAGAGTTTCAGGAACATTCAATCTGTCTATATCCAAGACATCAGAAACATCAACCCCCTTGAAGTTTTATCTTACAAATATCTGATCATGGTAGATCCGGCAAAATGCATTAAATTTTTGGAGACTAAAGGGAAATAATTTATGAAAAACCAAACTGTCCAAATAAATACTTTTGTTTTGAAAACCCCGCGTATCACCGAGAAGGCTTCTATGCTCGCTGAACACAATGTTTATTCTTTTAATATTCCGGAGAATGCCACTAAAACAGAAGTTAAAAAAGCAGTTTCCAATATGTATAAGGTCAAGCCGGTCAAGGTGGCGATTGTAAACAGCAAGAGGAAATCCGTTTTCATTCGTGGCCGAAAGGGTTTTAAAGCGGGTGGCAAGAAAGCCTACGTTTATCTTAAAAAGGGCGACAAAATAGAAATAGCATAGTTCGACAAGCTAGTTCGATAAACTCACTATAAATCACTATAAATAAATTATGAAAAATTATCGACCCACAACTCCATCCAAGAGACAAATGAGCACCGTCACTTACAAGGGCGTTTTGACGGCGAGTCGTCCGGAAAAGTCTTTGACCCACGGATTCCAGAGAAAAATGGGGCGCAATAATTTGGGCCGCATCACCACCCGCCACAAAGGAGGAGGCAACAAAAGGCTTTTCCGCGATGTCGATTTCCTTTATAACAAGTTTGATATTCCAGCCGTTGTCAAGACGATTGAATATGATCCAAACCGTTCAGCTTTCATCTCTTTGGTTTTATACGCCGACGGCGAAAAGCGTTATACACTAGCGCCGAAGAATACGAAAGTCGGAGACAGTTTCATTGTTTCCGAGAAAGCTCCGCTCTCACCCGGCAATCGCTTGCCGTTACGCCTTATTCCGGTCGGAACTTTTGTCTACAATATCGAGCTCAAGCCCAAAGGCGGGGCTAAAATAGGGCGTGGAGCAGGAATTTTTGTTCAAGTCATCGCCAACAATGAAGGCTACACTCATCTCAAAATGCCATCATCGGAAGTTAGGCGCGTTTCAGAGAATTGTTGGGCAACTATCGGCGTTGTTTCCAATGAAGAGCACCACCTTGTCAATTTCGGTAAGGCTGGAAGAAGCCGATGGCGTGGCATCCGGCCGACTGTTCGCGGCACAGCCATGAATCCAGTTGATCATCCGCATGGCGGTGGCGAAGGCCGACAAGGCCGAGGCACAAGGCGCCCTAAGACTAAGTGGGGCAAAATTACCGGCGGTCGAAAGACTAGGGCTCCGAAGAAATATTCCAATACTTTTATAGTGTCGCGCCGGGAAGTTGGCAAGAAGAAAAAAGAAGTGTAATATAATACGCCAAGATAAGAATTAATAATTATGACCAGATCACTTAAAAAAGGCCCATACGTAGACCCCAAGCTCTTGAAAAAAATTCAGGGCAAAAAACCGCTGGAAAGCGGGGTTATTAAGACATGGTCCAGGTCCTCGCAAATCGCTCCGGAAATGGTAGGCTTTACCTTCGGGGTACACAACGGCAAAATCCACATCGAAGTTCTTGTCACGGAAGACATGGTAGGACACAGGCTTGGAGAATTTTCCTTGACCCGTAAGTTTATCAGACATGGAGGCAAAATGCAGAAAGAGATGGAAGCCAAGAAGAAAGAGTCTGAAATCGCACAGGCTCAAGCAGCTAAGGCCGCCGTTGAGGCCAAAAAATAATATATTCATATAATGAAAGCTATATTAAAAAATTACAGACAGGCTCCGCGAAAAGTGAGATTGGTAGGCGATCTCATCAAAGGCAAAAAAGTTGATGCCGCTAAATTGGAATTATCATTTTTATCAAAGCGCGCTGCTAAACCCTTGATGGAACTTCTTGATTCAGCCATAGCCAATGCTAAAAACAATTTTCAGACTGATAAGGAAAATTTGATTGTCAAAAATATTCGAGTTGACAAAGGAATTGTTTTAAAGAGATTTACGCCTCGAGCTCGAGGTTCCGCTTCCCGGATCAACAAAAGGACCAGTCATGTGGTTTTAACACTAGAAGAAAAAAAGCCCCACGCCGCTAAAGCTCCGCGGGGCAAGAAATAATATGTCTAAAATAGTCCACCCATACGCCCATAGATTGATAATATTACGAGACTGGAAGTCGCGCTGGTTTGGAGCACGCAAAAAATTCAGGGACTATCTTCGGGGCGATGTTTTGATTCGCGAGTTCTTAGAAAAGAAAATGCACGGTTTTTTCGTTTCTCAAATTGAAATCGAAAGAAGCCAAAAATCATTAAGAATCATCCTTCGAACTTCCCGCCCAGGCCTCATTATCGGAAGATCCGGCGAAGGAGCGATCAAGCTCAAAAACGAAATTTTGAAGATGATGAAGAAATTCAAAATCGCTATTCCGGAAGAAGTTAAATTGGATATTTTAGAAATTCCCATTCCGGAAGCTGACGCCGGCATAGTCGCTTTCATGGTGGCAGAAGGCCTGGAGAAGCGCATGCCTTATCGCCGTGTCATCAAGCAAACCTTGGAAAAGGTCATGGCTACTCGCGGGGTCCAAGGAGCGAGAATCGTGCTCGGTGGCCGCTTAGGTGGAGCCGAAATCGCCAGGAGCGAGGAAGTGAAAAAGGGGAGTATTCCGCTTCAGACCTTCCGAGCTGATATTGATTTTGCCCGACAGCGCGCCCATTTGCCCTATGGCGATATCGGCATCAAAGTCTGGATTTACCGGGGGCAGATTTTTTCCGCCAAAGGCGGATCGGCCTCTGGCCGAGATGAGTATAAGAATAACCCCTCGACGAAGCTCGGGGCAAGAAAATAAATTTTATGTTACTACCTAAAAAAGTAAAATACAGAAAGTGGCACTCGATGCGAAAGAATAAGGCCAAGTTTGCGGCCTCCACAGAGACAAGAGGCACGACGCTTGCCTTTGGTTCTTTCGGCCTCAAAGCAGAGACGGGCGCGCGTCTTAAGTCGAATCAGATCGAATCGGCCAGAAAAGCCATGGCGCATTCATTGACCAAAGCTGGTCGCGCCTGGATCCGGATTTTCCCGGACCGACCGATCACCATGAAAGCGGCGGAAGTACCCATGGGCAAAGGTAAGGGTGATTTGAGCGCTTACTGCTTCGAAGTCAAACCGGGCCGAGTCATTTTCGAAGTCGATGGTATCGATGAAGTCACAGCCAAAGAAGCTTTGCGTAAAGCCGGCACCAAATTGCCGATTAAAACTAGAGTAATTTCACGAGCCTAGTTCGATAAACTGGTTCGATAAACTCACTATAAATCACCATAAATAATTATGAAAACCAAAGACATAAAAGCCATGAAAAATACGGAATTAATAAAGAGCCTTTCTGAAATCAAAGAGAAGCTAGGCAAGGTCAGATTCAGCACGGCCGGCTCCAAGTCGAAGAATGTCAAAGAACAGGCTAATTTTCGTAAAGACATCGCCAGAATTTTAACAATCCTTAATAATAAGAGCGCCGCACTTTAAATCAAATGGAAACAAAAGATAAAAAGAAAAAAATACTTTCCGGCATAGTTGTCTCCGATAAAATGAATAAGACGGTGGTTGTTTCCGTAACCCGCTTCGTCAAGCATCCGAAATACAAGAAATTCATTAAGATCAGCAAAAATTATAAGGCTCATGATGAAAATAATACGCATAAGGTCGGAGAGAAAGTCGATATCATCGAAACCAAACCGATGAGCAAAGATAAGCATTTTAAGGTAGTATAAATTTATGATACAAGACGGATCAATAGTAAAAATCACAGACAACGCCGGCGGTAAGGTCGGTAAAGTTTTCAAGGTGCCCGGGGGATCTAAAAGGCGATATGCCGGACTGGGGGATATTGTCGTCATTTCCATCAAAGTAGCCGAGCCTAGAAAGGCCGTCAAAAAGAAAGATGTCGTCTCGGCGGTCGTCGTCCGCACTAGGAATGCGTATCGAAGAAGAGATGGATCGTATATCAGATTTGATGATAATGCGGTGGTGATTTTGGATAAAGATAAAGCCGAACCGATAGCCGGTCGCATCTTCGGACCGATTCCGAGAGAAGTAGGAGAGAAAGGATTTCAGAAAATTATTTCTTTAGCCCCCGAAGTCCTATAAATTAGTAGAAAGTCATCAAGTCTATAAAGTTATAAAGCAGAATACAAATGCATTTAACTTTATAAACTTTATAACATTATAACTTTATGAACATACGAAAAGGAGACAATGTAATAGTGATCACCGGCCGTGATAAAGGCAAAAAAGGAAAAGTCGTTAAAGCTTTCCCTAAGCTTAGCCGCGTTTTGGTGGAGGGAGTCAACAAAGTTAAGAAGCACCAGAGGCCGAGAAAAAGCGGAGAAAAGGGTCAAGTCATGGAAGTGGCTATGCCAATTCAGGTTTCTAATGTTAAATTAAGCCAATAAATTTATGCAAAATAATATGACTGCCGTCAAAGAAAAACAAAATAAGGCATTTGAATTGATGAAGGGTAAATATGGCTATAAGAATATAATGGCAGCGCCCAAGATTTTGAAGGTTGTCCTTTCTGTCGGTACTGGTTCAGACATTAAGAAAGACAAACACCGCGGTGAATTGATCGCCGACCGCTTGGCGAAAATCACCGGCCAGAAGACCACTATCAGAGCGGCTAAGAAATCTATCGCTACTTTTAAACTTCGCGAAGGCGAGCCAGTCGGAGTCATGGTCACATTACGAGGGACACGAATGTATGCTTTCTTGGATAAGTTTTTGAATGTGTCACTTCCTCGAACCAAGGATTTTCGGGGAATAGATCCGAAAGCCGTGGATAATATCGGCAACATCACCATTGGCCTCAAGGAGCATACTATCTTTCCGGAAACAGCCGACGAAGAGTTGAAAGATGTTTTCGGCCTCGCTATCACTATCGTCACCTCTGCCCGAAGCAAAGCCGAAGCGACCGAATTCCTCCGTCTGATCGGCGTGCCGTTCAAAAAATAACTAAAAAATAACTTAACTAGTGAATGTTTACTATCACTCACGATCGTGGGAGATAGTAAACATTAGTTTTGAATACAACTGATTGACAAAAGAGTATATTTTGCTATAATGAACCCAGAGAAATTGTTCGTTATTGTGATATTTAGAGCCTTTTGGTTCTTTATATTATATAAGTCGTTTCTATTCTCCCACGGGAGAGTCCACGCCTTCATATTCGTTAAGAGTATGAAGGTTTTTTGTTTGCCCGATTTTTGTTTGACATCAAGGGTACAATATAGTATAAATAGGACAGACCAGTTAACTAATAACTTTACACATGAAAACACCAGATTATCTATTCGCCTGCCTTAACCGGAAAGTTGAGGAAATGAAGATTCCTTTCAGAATTAAGAACACCTGCAGAGGATTAAACAGGATATTAAGGAGGAACCATGAACCCGAAGTCATAACTTTTTATGAGTTATTGGAAAAAATAAAAAATGATGATCCAAGACTCTTGTCAATTATTAGTCCACAGAGTATTACAGAAATAAACTCGGAACTTAAAAAATGGGATACTGATATTGATAAAATCGATTTCAGCCCGAAGTTTAAACAAAGTTGCATCCGTCACGATGCCATAGCCGCCTTGCCGATAGAAAGTTAAAAAGAAACAAAAAGCCATCCAGAGTATTATCGAAGGATGGCTTTTCTTTTTGTTTACTATAATAATTTAAGCCCTTGCTTTGACAGTTTGTTTCTCTAAAGACGGTTTTAAGTCGACAAAAATGCGAGATGAAGTTTTATCTACTTGCTGAACCTTTTCGATTGTGTAAAAGCTTTCTTTGAAGTCGCTTGGTTGAAAACCTTCAGGAATTCGTTGGACTACATATATTGATTTAATTTCGGTCGGCATTTTATCACCTTTGTATTTTACGGATAACTTTTTTTCATAAACCCATTGCGGCTTGCCATTGTAATTCTCTACTTTCCATTTAAAATCAGCCTTTTGCCACTCTTGATTCATGTATTTCAATTCTGCAAATTCAGCTGGATTTTCCTTTTTGAACTTTACATAATCAGCATCAAATTTATCTATCCTTTTTTGCGTCAAGGGATTATTGTTTGCATCTGTTGGCAGCTTTTGGGCGGCGTCCACTTGCCGATAAAGAAAATGCCAAGCACTGCAAATTTTTAGGAGCTTTAAATCGGCCTCATTATAAATTTTCCGATTAGGATCCTTCGTGCCGGCATTTTCTTGTATGTTATATTCCCCATATTCCTCTGCCAGATTTTGTATTTCCTCAATAGATAATGGCTTGCCATCAGCATCAGCGGGCCAACTTTTTTTCAGCTCCGGATTTTTATTGAACAGAGCATTGTATTTCGCTGATTTTTCCATCAAGCGGAA
>DATBWL010000015.1:0-6928 GCA_036514795.1 Minisyncoccota bacterium | reverse complement strand
TCCGCCAGCCGGCGGATATGTGTGCATTTCGAGAATTGATTATCGCGGAGCTTTTATGTCTAAATTTAAATTCAAAATAGAAAAAAAATTGGATGGTTTGCTTGGCAGAGCGGGCACCTACGAGACTCCACACGGCGTGATCCACACGCCGGCTTTTGCTGCTGTGGGCACCAAGGCGACCGTCAAATCCCTGAATCCGGATCAGATCAAAAAGACTGGCACAGAAGTCGTGCTCGGCAATACTTACCACCTTTACCTCCAGCCGGGAGATGAGATAGTGAAGAAGGCCGGCGGTTTGGGTTCGTTCATGAATTGGCGGGGTCCGACCATGACCGACTCCGGCGGCTTTCAAGTTTTCTCGCTCGGTGCCGCTTACGGCAAAGGGATTTCTAAAATTGTAAAAATTACTGACCCATCTTTGATGATCCCGGAAAGATTTGATGACTCCGATGCGCCAAGATTGGCCACGATTGGAAATGATGGCGTATCTTTCAAGTCGCACTTGGACGGCTCGCTTCATTACATCACTCCGGAGAAATCTATTGAGATCCAGCATAATTTGGGCGCGGATATTATCTTTGCCTTTGATGAATGCACTTCACCGACCGAAGATTTGCGCTATCAGGAAGAAGCCTTAAATCGTACGCATAGATGGGCAGAGAGGTGCTTGAAGAAGCATTTGGAATTAAACGCCCTTCGACAGGCTCAGGGCAAACAAGGCATAGCCTTGTTTGGCATCGTGCAAGGTGGTCGCGACGAACAGCTTCGCAAAATTTCCGCCAAGGCTATCGCCGAGATGCGGATGGAAAGGGTGGACCCCGTGACTGGCGAAGCCAGTTTTACGGGGTTCGATGGATTTGGTATCGGCGGATCTTTCGCCAAAGAAGACATGTCTACCGCCGTGAAATGGGTCAATGAAATTTTACCGGAAGAAAAGCCTAGGCACCTGCTCGGCATCGGGGAGCCGGAGGATTTATTTATGGGCATAGAAAACGGCGTGGATTTCTTCGACTGCGTCTTGCCGACGAGGCTTGGCCGAACCGGTACGATTTTCACCAGTGCCGGCAAGATTAATATAGAGAATGCGAAGTATCGTGAAGATTTTACTCCCATTGAAGAAGATTGCGGATGCTACAGTTGTAATGGATACACCAAGGCTTATATTGCGCACTTATTCCACGGCAAAGAAATGCTTGCCGGCACTCTGGCTTCTATCCATAATCTTTATTTCATCGTGAACTTAGTGAAGAATATAAGAAACAGTATATTAGATGGAACATTTCATAAGTATAAGGAAGATTTCTTGAAAAAATATAACACCAAATGATTTGGTCAAAAAAACCTGCCCGTAATGCTACGCATAGCGTTGCAGGCGGGTCCGCCAATCAATACTGGATGGCAATTTCCATGAGTATAAAAAGGAGTTTTTAGATAAATATAATAAATAAAAAATGCCCGACAAATTTGTCGGGCATTTAACTTTTTACTTCACTCTTTTATTTTTTCTTTCATCTCCCGTAGCTCCTTGATTATTTTTATTTGGTAATCCGCTATATCAATTAAAACATCGAGGATAAGAAATATCGTCAACCAAGCTGCTCCACCTAAATACCAATTTCCAGTTCCAGCAACAATTAATATGCCAATAATAAAGCCAAACAAGGGACCGACCCAAGGGCCAGTGTCCATTAGTTTGGTCTTTTCGATTCCTTCTTCAGTATTTTTCATAACTTTTTGTTTTAAAGAAGTTTATATTTTGAATTTTTATCCAATCAGATGATATTACGATTATAACTAAAAGTCAAGTATAAAATACCCCTTATTTTGTTATACTTTTTAACATAATGTTTAATAGATTTAAGATTAAAACTGAATACAAGCCGGCTGGCGATCAGCCCCGAGCGATAGCGAAGCTAGTCGAGGGGCTTAAGAGGGGGTTTAATAAACAAACACTTTTGGGTGTGACCGGGTCCGGCAAGACTTTCACTATGGCCAATGTCATTGAAAAGATTGATAAGCCGACTTTGGTGATCGCGCACAACAAAACCTTGGCTGCGCAATTGGCGCAGGAATATAAAAGTTTTTTCCCGGATGCCGCTGTGCATTATTTCGTCTCCTACTACGACTACTATCAGCCGGAAGCGTATATGCCGACGACTGACACTTATATCGAAAAAGATGCTTCGATCAACGAAGAGATCAACCGTTTGAGGCACGCTTCCACGCAAGCCTTGCTCACGAGGCAGGATGTCATCATTGTCGCTTCTGTATCCTGTATATACGGTTTGGGTTCCCCCCAAGAATATAAAGAAGAGAATATGCAGATTAATGTGGGGGACAAGATTGATAGGACGGATTTTATGAAGAACCTTTTAAAATTGCACTTCGTTCGCACCAATGCTGATATTACCTCCGGCCAATTCCGAGGACTGGGCAATAAAATTGAAATCATGCCGGTCTCCGAAACATTTGTTTGGAGCCTGATCATTGAAGGCAACAAAGTCGCCAAGATTTTGAAAGTGAATCCTGTTTCTTCAGTAGTGATGGAAGAACCCAAAGGCATTTTTTTGTTTCCGGCCAAACACTTCCTGACGAACAAAAGTAAAGTAGAAAAAGCCATCAAATCCATCAAGGCTGAATTGGCCGCGCAATTAAAGAAATTCGATAAAGAAGGCAAACTTTTGGAGGCGGAAAGAATCAAAAGAAGGACCGGCTATGACCTCGCCATGATTAAAGAGATTGGTTATTGTTCTGGTATTGAAAACTATTCCCGCCATTTATCCGGCAAAAAAGAAGGCGAACCGCCGGAGACTCTGCTCTCATATTTTCCAAAGAAGGCTGATGGCACGCCGGACTTTCTAACAGTCATCGATGAAAGCCATGTGACCGTGCCGCAATTGGGCGGGATGTATGCCGGCGATGCTTCTAGAAAGAAGACTTTGATAGAATTCGGTTTCAGATTGCCTTCGGCCAAAGATAACCGTCCTCTCCAATATGCTGAATTTGAACAGCGCGTCGGACAGGTTGTTTACACGACCGCAACACCGTCCGCCTATGAAAGAGAGAATAGCCAAGCCATTGTGGAGCAAATCGTCCGCCCGACCGGTCTGACAGATCCTGAGCTGGAAGTTAGGGCAGTATCCGCGGCTAAAACTTCTCGCATAACGAGAAGTTCGCCCGATGCTTCGCACAGCGAAGCATATAGGGGGCAAGTCCAAGATTTTATTGAAGAAGCGGAAAAAGAAATAAAAAAGGGTGGCCGAGTGATTGCTACGACTTTGACCAAGAAGATGGCCGAAGATCTTTCCGGTTATCTGAAAGAGAGAAATATCAAAGCGGAATATTTACATAGTGATATCAAGACTATTGAGCGTATTAAAATTCTGACCGAATTCCGCCGGGGGACATTTGATATCATTGTGGGAGTGAATCTCTTGAGAGAAGGCTTGGACTTGCCGGAAGTGACCTTGATTGGCATCTTGGATGCGGACAAAGAAGGTTTTCTGCGTTCGGAAGTTTCGCTTATTCAGACTATCGGTAGAGCGGCCCGAAATGTCGCCGGCCGGGTT
This sequence comes from Minisyncoccota bacterium, assembly GCA_036514795.1. Lineage (GTDB taxonomy): Bacteria > Patescibacteriota > Minisyncoccia > Phycocordibacterales > UBA9973 > DATBWL01. Next base: position 3,359 of record DATBWL010000015.1, on the reverse strand, counting down.
ATTTTGTATGCTGATGTTATTACCAGCTCGATGAAGAAAGCCATTGATGAGACTAACCGAAGAAGGGAAGTGCAAATCGCTTTTAATAAGAAACACGGCATTACTCCGAAGACTATTATTAAAAAGATTCACGATATCACGGAAGCGATGGACAGCATGCACGACAAAGCTGTCCGTGCGGAGCTGGCCTATGATGCTCAATTGTTTGCGCACAATCCCGCCAAATTGATCAAGCTCAAAGAGAAAGAGATGAATGAAGCCGTCAAAGATCTAGACTTCGAAACCGCCGCTATCCTGCGGGATGAAATCAAAATTCTCAAAGCTCGCCCCGTGGACGCGAAGCGTCTTTACGGGGAAAAAACCAGCAAATAAAAATGCCGCACTAATTTTGTATGTGCGGCATATGACTTACAATAATAATTTTATAGCAATACCCATTTAAGAGAATCTATTCGGCCCTTTATATTTTGTATCTCGTCATATAATTTTCTTCCCGAGCTATCCAAAGCCGTAATTTGATTAAGAGATGAATATTCTAACTCCTTTTTTTCGAGTGTAGAAATTAAATCATTCATCTTTAGCTTGATTAATTCTTTTGACTTCATTTTATTTAATATTATGAACGAGCTTTCGTTCTGAGTTAGGTTGATTTTTCTGCCCAAATACTACCAAAATAAACCCAATCTGTCAATATTCTGCTAAATCTGCCATATGCTAGAATTAGCAGAAAGATGGAAAATAAATATATGGAGAAATTAGATAAATTTAAGGAATTTCTGGATTCGGGGAGTACAAAGGCAAATATCACTAAAGTTGCCTTGATTGCTCTTTCACTCGCCGCTCTCCCGGGTCTCATATTGCCGGCCGCGGCCATAGGTATTGCCATGCGGCTTATTGACGGCAGTCGATATGGCAAAAAATATAGCAGAAAGCAAATTCAAGATTCTATATCAGGTATGAAGCGGCAAAAACTTATCGAGTATGTGGCCAATAAAGAGGGTAAAACTATTGTGAAAATCACCAAGAAAGGAGAATCCAAATTACGGGCATTTTCAATTGAATTGATAGAAATTAAAAAACCCGCCAGGTGGGACGGCAAGTGGCGACTAGTCATATTTGACATTCCAGTCCGTTTTTCAAAAAACCGGCACACTTTTCGTTTCAAGTTGCAAGAGCTTGGTTTTATCCAGCTCCAAAAAAGTTCCTGGATATATCCTTATCCATGCGAAGATGAAATTATATTTGTGGCGGATTTTTATGGAGTAGGGAAATATATAGAAATTTTAATCATTGAGTCCTTTTTGAATGAAAAAAAACTCAAGAATCATTTTGAACTCTAATATTATTTTTCTGCTAAATCTTCCATATGCGCAAATCAGCAGAATGCTATATATAAGTTATATTTAATTTAGCCACCATTCTCTGCGACGAAATCAAAATCCTCAAAGCTCGCCCTGTGAACGCGAAGCGGCTTTATGGGGATAAAAAAAAGCAGAACAATTGTTCCGCTTTTTAGATTTTATCCCCGCTCATTAAAAGATCTATGATTTCACCATGCACCCAGCATTTTTCCAGGAATTCTAAGACCTCTTTTTTGAAAGATTTGTTAATCGGAAATTTCAGCTTTTCGGACTGGATCTTTTCAATCGATTTATTTATCACATCAGCGTTAATCTTTTTTCCAGTTTTGATCTCTTTTTCCAGTTCCTCTATCAGCGAATTTACGATGGTTTCAAATGAATCGCCCCAGCCGGCCTTGCCCTTCCTCATGAGCATCCAGCGAAGGTTTGATAATTGTTTAGTCATGGCAATAGGTTTTAGTGGAACAGTTGTTTTTTCTAAATAAATAATACCTTTTTTAGGTTCTATTGTCAAATTTGTTAAATGTGGTACAATGGAAGCAATAGAATATCGCATACACCTCTATATCAATTACTGGAGGTGAATTTATGTTTATGGCAAAAGAAAACAAAGAATCAAAAATAATAGTTAAAGGGGCCCGGACGCATAATTTGAAGAACATCACCGTGGAGATGCCGAGGAATTCAATGATCGTCTTCACCGGCCTTTCAGGGTCGGGTAAAAGCTCGCTCGCTTTCGATACGATCTTCGCTGAAGGACAGAGGCGCTATGTGGAATCTCTTTCTTCCTACGCCCGGCAATTTTTAAAGCAGATGGGTAAGCCGGATGTGGACGAGATCGAAGGCTTGTCGCCGGCGATTTCCATTGATCAGAAATCCCGCTCCAACAATCCTCGTTCGACTGTCGCGACCATCACAGAAATCTACGATTATTTGCGCGTATTATATGCTCGCCTGGGCCGGCCGCATTGCCTGCTTTGCGGAGATGAAATAAAAAAGCTCTCTAATGAAGAGATTATAAATTTCATCATGGAGAAAATTACCGAACTGACGAAAAGCGGAGCCGGCAAGAAAGCTTTGATGGGCGTCGAATGGCAAGAAGCTAAAATTCAGATCTTGGCGCCGGTTGTCCGCGGCCGAAAAGGGGAATATTATCAATTGCTCTACGATCTTTTGGGTAAAGGATATGTTTCCGTCCGCATCGATGGAGAGACCAAGAAACTTCGAGAAAAAATAGTCCTCTCAAAAACTAAGAAGCATGATATTGATGTTTTGGTAGACGAGCTTGCTGTTCATGAATTCAAAGATAATCCCAAAGACGCCAAGCTCCGTCTGTCGGAAGCGGTTGAAAGAACCTTGATAGAATCCGATGGCTTAGTGAAAGTGGCTTTCATCGGCGAAAATTTTTCTCGGTCCGACGGTGTTAAAGCCGAGACTCGCAAGGCATTAACCTCAAGCAAAGACACTCGAAAAACTTCCGCCGATTTCAGCGAATTCCTGATGTCGGCTAAATTCGCCTGCCCGCGAGATGGCTTTTCCTTTCCGGAGCTTGAACCGCGCCTCTTTTCCTTCAACTCTCCGCACGGAGCATGTCCGCTTTGCCATGGTCTCGGCACTAAGCATCTCTTTGGTGATGAGCCCTGTGATGAATGCAAAGGTAAGCGCTTGCGCCCTGAAGCGCTTAATGTTTTCCTGCCCCATGGCAAAAAGAATATTTTAGATATCACTTCTTCTTCAATTCAAGAAGCGGCGGATTTTTTTAAGAAATTGAAATTAACCGCGAAAGAGAAAGAAATTGCTTCTGTGCTTTTGCGCGAGATCGAGGCGCGACTGCAATTTATGCTGAACGTCGGCTTGGAGTACTTATCTTTGGATCGCCGGGCCAACACGCTCTCGGGCGGGGAAGCCCAGCGTATCAGATTGGCCTCACAACTTGGTTCCAGACTCGTAGGCGCTTTGTATGTGCTTGATGAGCCGACTATCGGTCTGCACCAGCGG
>DATBWL010000014.1:0-2924 GCA_036514795.1 Minisyncoccota bacterium | reverse complement strand
TCTTCCTCTACAATCTCCCTGCCGATATTCCAATACGCTTGAACCATAACAAAATTGACATGTATATAGACGTTGTGTCGGGCTTCTTCCAGAATGGATTTGATTTTTAAGTAGCATTTGTTATTTTTAATCGCTGGTTTTTTACTCATTTCTTTTTCCCTGAAATCCTCTACGCAGTGCGGAGAGAATCTTATTCACAGGCTTCTCCAAAATCAATATCCTTAACCCGGACTCGACCGGTCATAAGAAGCTGAAGCATTGATTTGAAAAAAGATCCCAAATTCATTTTTTTGATATTCTCATTACAAATCTTTTGATCGAGCTGATAAAACACTGACGCTATTTCTTTTTGTTCCGCTATAGAGGGCAATCCTAATCTAACTCTTTTTATCCTTTCGACGCCAACACTCGCTTGATTCACATGGCGCTGGCATATACTACGAAAATATTTGTCAAACCATTTTTTATGCAATAATCTTGCTAAATATAAAGGTACCAGTTTGTCTTTCTTTAAAATTCTAATTATCGTCATATGGTTTGATAAAACTGCTTCTTTTTCAGCCTGCCACAAAGCTGTTTTGCCGACAAGTTCCTCACTATTAGTATTGTTAAAAATCACATCCTCATTTCTTAGCAGATACGAATCGATTTTTTTGTCAGTCTGAATATGCTTAACTGTGTTTAAATTGATATATCCCTCGTCCGAAATATTGAATGGCCTTAACTGAAGGATTCCGATTCCTTTATCATTCCATTTTCCGCATGGGAAACCGTTTTGTATAAACAATACTTTATTCGCAATTAATTCCCCAATGGATACCAAATTCCAGCTTTCCGGCACCAAGCCAATCTCCGTCTCCTTCAACTCCTCGCCACGCAAGCCATAGGTAAAAAGCCGGTGCATCAGCGACCGCTTTAGCTCTTTGGTTTTGGCGATGATTTTTTCTTGCTGTTCGATAGCTTGCTGAATATTTGAGAGGACTGATGCGATTTTTTGCTGCTCTTTCAGGGTGGGGAATGGAATCGTCAGATTTTCGAGGACGTTTTTAGGAACTCTTTGTCTTCCAGTACTTCCTTCCATTTTTCCTGCAACATCATTTCTGACGTCTGGTTTTTTGAGATAATAAAAAAGGTAATCAATATCACTTTGCCCTTCAATTTCGTGAATTGGCCAGACTTCTGTTGTTGCGTAAACAAAATCGAATGGGATATCCCTTACTATTGCTTGTTTTCCATTCTCAAAAGACGGTGTAATTTTTGCAACAATTAAGTCTCCCTTACATACAAAGGTACCGCTACTTACCTTTTCCCTAAATTCGTATCTGTTTAAATCTTTTCCATCATCAGGAACAAATTCCATAGGGATAAAAGGAATTCTTTTGTATTTCGATAAATCTATTCTCGGGGGCTTCTTAGTGAAACTATAGGCTTCATTTATTTTTGCCGTCTCCCAGTCTTCCGGAATGGAGCCTATTTCTGTTTGTTTGAAGCCGTTTTCTGTTTCTGTCTTTAGCTTCATTAGTATAAAAATCCCCTGTAGCCAATTTTCTTCATTATCTTGTTAAGGTCTTTATCTGCCTTTTCGCGTTCTTCTTCAAGTTCAGCAAGTTCAACGAGTATCTCTTCCACATCCCGGTATTCTTCATCTTGCCCGTTGCCCACATAGCGCGAAGGGCTTAAGTTATAATCATTCTTCATTGCTTCGCTTTTTGCGATAACCTTGACGAATTTATCAATGTCCTTAAAGCCATGAAATGCCTTGGCAATCTTTTTAATCTTGTCATCAGGAATAAAATTCTTTGGCCTGCCCTTTTCAAATTCAAGCGAGGCATTAATGAGCATGACCTTGTTTTTCTTATCCTTAGGCTTGTTCTTATTCAAGAAAAGCACAATTCCCGGCGCGGTGGCATTATAAAAAAGATTTTCAGGAAGCAAAAGCACCGCCTCTATCCAGTCATTATCCACAAATTTCTTGCGGATGTCCTTTTCACGATTTGATCCCTGATTGCCTGAGCCGCGTAAAACCGCGCCAGTATCAAGAACCACTGCCGCGCGGCCATTATTGCCAAGAGACGTGAACATATGCTGAACCCACCCCCAATCGGCGGAACTGGCTGGAGGATAACCGCATTCAAAACGGTTAAATGTATCCCCTTCGTAAAACTGCGTGTCGTAGCCGTCCTGATTCCACATAGGATTGGCAACCACAAGGTCAAATTTTCGTAGGGGCAGGTCTCGACCTGCCCTTGTATTGTCAAGAAATTTCGGGCTTGCCAGCGTATCGCCGATGGCAACATCACCTTCCATATCATGGATGAACATATTCATCTTGGCCATAGCGTAGGTAACATGGTTCTGTTCCTGCCCGTAAAGATGAAGCGGTTTTGAAATCTTCTTTTCTTTGTCTTTTAAAACAAGCTGACATTTAATAAGAAGCCCGCCTGAACCGCATGCCGGGTCATACACCTCCTGCCCCTGCTTGGGGTCAAGGCAATACGCCATCACCCATCCCACTTCTTTGGGAGTATAAAACTCGCCAGCTCTCTGGCCTTGCCCTTCAGCAAATTTCCGCAAAAGATATTCATACGCCCTGCCGAGTATATCCGGCTCAGCATCCTTTAATCCGACTCTATGACGGCTAATAACCTCAATGAGCTGACTCAGCTTGCCATCGTCAACAATCCTCTGTCCGCTCACCTTGGCATTAAAATCAGCGATATCAATTACGCCCTGCAATTTTGGGTTTTCCTTAGCAATCGCGCGGATGGCGCCGGTTAACTCCTCTCCGATATTTTTCGTTTTCTTGCGTATCTCAGGCCATGTTGAAGAACGTGGAATAAAAAAGCGGACAAGCTTGTGATCCTTCCGCGCTAAATCATAAGCGACCTTTTCATCGCCAAACTCATCACTCAAGCGTTTAAGCT
>DATBWL010000013.1:0-2402 GCA_036514795.1 Minisyncoccota bacterium | reverse complement strand
CAGACATTAACGTTAGTCGGTGGAACTCTAGATAATAGTAAATGGTGGGATGATTTAGTTACTCCAGATTTTTATATAGGAGCTAGATTGACTTCGGGTGCTTTATCTGCATTTTTCAACGGCACCATCGACGACGTCCGCATCTACAACCGCGCGCTGTCAGCGACCGAAATCAAACAGCTCTATAACCTAGGAAGGTAATATCGCGGATTAAAACCACGGGGGACTTTGGGCCTTCTACTATGAGGAAGGTGAAAGAGCTTTTGGAGATGTAGGGTGCGACTACGAGATATGGGCGCCATTATCATGACTTCTCACTGTTTTTGTTATCCACATAAGTTAGTTGACTAATTCACCGATTTAGACATAATATAGTGAATTAAATCACTGAAATTACTATAAAATGGTGAAATAGTTGAATAAAGATGAAAATATTTAGATATCTACAAGACAAAATCAAAGCGAATCTGGGAAAGAGAAAAATTCTCATAATCTATGGGCCCAGACAAGTCGGCAAAACCACTCTTGTCAAAGAGTTTCTTTCCGCGCCAAATAGCGTGTATTACAATTGCGATCAAGATGAAACGCGCATCTTATTCGAAGAAGCAAATCTTGAAAAGCTGGGGGCTTTGGTAAGAAAATATGATACGGTAGTTATCGATGAAGCGCAAAAAGTCACGGGAGTCGGACTATCTCTAAAGATTATTTTTGATAATTTCCCTGAAAAGAATTATATAGTTACCGGCTCATCTTCATTTGACTTGGCAAATTCCGTTAGTGAACCGCTCACTGGCAGATTTTTTTCATATACAATGTTTCCGATTGCGGAACTTGAATTGACCGGTAGTGGCAAGAACCCTATTGAACTTCGGGAGTCGCTGGAGAGCCGTCTTATCTACGGTTCATATCCCGAAGTTATTACCGCTTCAGATTTTGAGACAAAAAAAGAAATTATAAAAAACATTGCTTCAAATTATCTGTTCAAAGATATTTTAGTTTTAGGAGTAGTGCGAAATCCGGATGATTTGAGAAGACTTTTGCAAGCGCTCGCTTTGCAGAGCGGACAGGAAGTTTCTCATACAGAACTCGCTCAAACGCTCCGCATTGATAAAAATACCGTTAAACGCTATTTGGAAATATGTGAAAAACTGTATATATTGTTTTCTCTGCCGCCATTTGTTTCCAACAAGAGAAAGTCCATCTCAATGATGAAAAAATATTATTTCTATGATCTCGGTATCAGAAATGCTCTAATCAATAATTTCAATCCTCTGACATCTAGAAATGACGTCGGCGCGCTTTGGGAAAATTATATGATAGCCGAGCGAATGAAGTGGAACGCCGCTAGAGGTTTTGATCCAACATACTATTTCTTTCGTTCGTATGATAAACAAGAAATTGATTTATTTGAAGATGAAGGGGGAGTGATCAACGGATATGAATTCAAATTCACAAAGGATACGATAAGTCGTACCACCATGAAAGTGTTTGATCAGGATATTAAAGGGAAGAGGTTGGAATTGATCAATAAAGATAATTATCCTCAGTTTATCCAAAATATCTAAAAAAGTAACTGCTCACAAGACCGAGTGGTGTCATTCCCGCGAAGGCGGGAATCTAGGCCATATTTTGATCTGGATTCCCGTTTTCACGGGAATGACAGAAGAAAAGAAGGCTGTGGTGTGGCCATTACTCGGTCTTGTGAGGAGTTACCTAAAAAAAGTTATTCAGATAGATGAAAATGTTCCATAATGTACTAATGATTTAGTATTACTTTTAGATAGGCATACTTATCATTTAGTATATTTTGTTATGATATGGCTAATAATAAAGCTAAATTAGAAAACCAAAAACGTTAAATTAACACAAAATATGTTTTTACCACGAAAAATCTACAAAGAAGTTAAAGATCATTTACAACAAAAGCAGGTGACGGTTATTACCGGCATGCGACGTTCCGGTAAAACGAGCATAGAAATTTAGATGACAAGATGGCTTTGGAGGTCAAAGAGACACCGACTGATTTTGATTTAAATAATCTTAGAAAATTGGCTGAAAATTTGAACATTACCAAGCATTTTCTTATAGGAAAGAATAATTCACCGAAATTCGATCAATATATTTGGGGCGGCAGTATTAGGTTAATGGCTATACGGTAACCGTGCCTTCTTCCCGTCGGCCTAAGGAGCGGCACGGGGTACTTTGGGCCTTCTACTATGGGGAAAGTGAGGGAGCTTACTTGCATAAACTTTATATTTTTGTTAAAGTATAGTTGCATACTTTATAATTCGGTAATTATAGTCAATGTTTAAGCCGTATAATTTGTATGTTTTAACAGTTCTATGGATCAAAAAACCGATAAATTAATAAAAATCATTGATTTTTGGAAAAGGGAGGCACTC
>DATBWL010000012.1:0-4651 GCA_036514795.1 Minisyncoccota bacterium | reverse complement strand
TTGCTGATTACATGGCAAAAGAATGGATGAAAACAAAAGACGGGACTGTTTATGAACAAGTCGATGACCAACTTATCATTGGCATTAGAATCTAAAAAGGGACTCAATTGAGTCCCTTTTATTTATTTATGATTTATTTTTCCCCGCCAGCGTTTCCCGTAAACCTATTTAGAAAACTTCCAATATTGTCACCAATATTACCGAAAAAATCTGTAACAGCATCTATAATTCTTCTTATTCTTTCAAAGAAAGTTTTCGAACCTTGTTCGGCCACGACATTGTTTTGGAGTGACTCTGGTTGAACAGTCGGGACGACATTTTTGGTCGTGAATTCATGAAACAACGGTGCACTTGAGGCTCCGGTTATGTCATTAATAGCCGAGGTTTGGGTCGTATAAGTATGACCAGCAAGGATTTCTGGATCATTGATTGTCACCGTGACAATATCGTCTTTTACACCAGACCAATTAATAACAGCGTTATCTGGGGTAGAAATTTTAGTTTCAATATTTACATTAAACTCTAAAATTTTCTCATCATTCTCTTTTACAAGAATATTATAATTAAGATAAACTTCAGTGGTTCCCAGTTTAAGAGATGGTCGGAATTGTACTACCAAGGGCGCGGAGATTGCTCCTTCAGAAACTACCTGACCGTTCACCGCATCAACGGTGGCGAGGTTGCTGTCTGGGGCTTGGGCGACTCCTGGAGAATTAGAGAAAGAAACAACAAAAACGACAACTACCAAGAAGGCGACGAGTAGTGAAAATTTTTTGTTGTCTGTTATTATTTTCATATTATTAAGCGGCGGCTTGTTTCAATTCTTTTCTCTTTTTAGTTGAAGTCTTCTTCGGCAGGACGTTGATCTTCTTTCCGGCGATGATTTTCTTGGAAACGAGGAAGTTGTGCACCGTGCCTGAAGTCTTGGCGCCAACGGACATCCAATATTTCACCCGGTCTTCTTTGAAGGTGATGACGCCCAACTTGGGATTGTAAGCACCCAAAATCTCCTTAAACTTACCGCTCTTGGGCCCGTTCTTGGAATCGGTCAAAACGACCCTAAAGGACGGATCATTCTTTCTGCCTACTCTTTGTAGTCTGATCATTAACATAAATAAGATATTAACAAGATTTTACATGATGGTCAACCCCGTAAAACAGCTTCACTGTCACGGGGTAAAATATGTTAGAGTATATAAAAATGAAGAAAAAAACAAAAAAATTAGGTGAAATTGAGGGAATCATCTCAATTTCAGGCAAGGGTGTAGGTTATGTCCGGACCAAAGACCAAAAAAACAAAGATGAATCTATCGAAATAGGTCATATCTTTTTGAATACCGCCTTGCACGGAGACACGGTCAAAGTACTTCTTCACCCCGTAAAAACCGCCAAAGCGGTTCACGGGGCAGGTCCCCAGAAAACCGGAGAAGTATTGGAAGTTCTGTCTAGAAGCAAGGCCGGCTTCGCCGGCGTCTTAGAAATAGAAGGCGGCGTATATTTCCTAGCACCGTCAGATACGCGCATGTATACGGACATTATTATTCCAAAAGATAAATTGCACGGCGCCAAAGCCGGTCAGAAAGTCTTCGGCCGGATCACGCTCTGGCAAGATCCCAAAAAAACTCCGGAGGGAGAAATAATGGAAGTCTTGGGCCAACCCGGAGAAAACGACGCCGAAATGAAAGGCATCGCCCTCGAGAAAGGCTTCACCAGCAACTTCCCTCCTCAGGTGGAAAAAGAAGCGCTTGCCCTGCGAAGTCTTGACGAAGCAGGGGGGAAAAAGGAAGAAATAAAAAAACGCCGAGACTTCCGGCAAATTCTTACTTTCACTATTGATCCGGAAGACGCCAAAGATTTCGACGACGCTCTTTCTTTCGTAGAGCTTCCCGGTGGCCGTTATGAGATCGGCATCCATATCGCCGATGTTTCGCACTATGTCCGCCCCGGCACCGAGCTAGACCGCGAGGCCAACCGGCGCGGAACTTCTGTCTACTTGGTGGATAGAACGATCCCGATGTTGCCTGAAATTATTTCTAACGACCTCTGCTCCCTTAATCCGGAAGAAGACAAGCTCACGATGAGCGCGGTCTTTGAGCTGGACATGAATGGCAAAGTTCACCATGAATGGTTCGGCAAGACGATCATCCACTCCGACAAAAGATTCAGCTACGAAGAAGCGCAGAAAGTCTTGGATCAAAAAGGCGGGGTATATTATCACGAGCTTGATGTCTTAAACCAGATCGCCAAGAAACTGACGAAAATAAGATTTGCCGAAGGTGCAATCTCGCTCGATCAGGATGAAGTAAAATTCCAATTGGACGAAAAGGGCGTACCAATCAAAGTCTTCAGGAAAGTCCGCGGTGATACTAACCGCCTTATCGAAGAGTTTATGTTGCTCGCCAACCGCAAAGTCGCCGAGCTAATCGCCAAAGGTAACGACAAGGTTTTCGTCTACCGTATCCACGACAACCCCAACAAAGAGAAAATGGCCGACCTGGTTTTCTTCCTAAAAAAACTCGGCTATAACTTGCCCACCAAGAACGGCCTAGTTTCTTCCGGCGCCTTAAATGACCTAATCAAACACTTAGAAGGTCGGGAGGAAAGGGATACGATCCAGACGGCGATCATCCGTAGCATGGCCAAGGCTGTCTATTCCACCAAGAATATCGGGCACTATGGTTTGGCTTTCAAATATTATACGCACTTCACTTCCCCTATTCGCCGATATCCTGACACCGTCGTCCACCGCCTGCTGGAACTTTATCTCTCCAAAAAACACATCAGTAAAGACAGATGGCACGAATATGAAACTATCTCCAATTATTCCTCCCAGCGCGAAAAGGAAGCGCAGGAGGCCGAACGCGCCAGCATCAAATATAAACAGGTGGAATATATGTCTTCTCGAATCGGAGAAGTATATAATGGAGTCATCACCGGTGTGACTGATTTCGGTCTCTTCGTGGAAGAAAAAGAAACCAAGTGCGAAGGCTTAGTCCGACTTAAAGATCTGACAGATGATTTCTATCTTTTGAATGAAAAAGAGATGATGATAGTCGGCCGAAAGCACAAAAAGATATACCGAGTCGGAGATAAAGTCAAAATCAAGGTCGCCACGGCCAATATGAATAAAAAAGTCATTGATTATGTCTTCGTCAAATAAACCAATCAAACAGCCAATGAAAAAAATAGTCTTTATCGCGCTGGCCGCTGGCATCGGCATCATCTTTGCTGTTTTCTTGAGTAAGGGTGTTTCTGCTTATGCTGGTCTGATCAGTGTTTTGGGGAATAAAGTTGTCCGAAATCAAGCTCAAGTAGTGGAAGCAATTCCACCCGCTCCTCAAGGAGGGTCCTTGGAGAAATCCCTTAAGGACTCTCCTTTGCCAGAGCGGCCTGAAGCCGTATTGCCACCGCCACTCAAGGAAGTCACTTTGAATTTTGTGGGAGATATCATGCTCGACCGGAGTGTGAAAAAATCAGTGGAAAAAAATTACGCCGGCGATTACAACGCCTTGTTTGAAAATGTCGGCGATCTGGCTAATGCCGATATTTTGTTCGGTAATTTAGAAGGACCGGTCTCAACCGGCGGCCGGAAGTCCGGCAGTCTTTATTCTTTCCGGATGTCGCCCGAATCTCTCTCCGCTCTCGAGGGAGCTGGCTTCGATGTTTTAAACATTGCCAACAACCATATTGGCGACTGGGGCGATCTAGCTTTCGCTGACACGCTGGACGCCATAGTTTCTAATGGCCTCAAATATACCGGCGGAGGTTGGAATAAAAAAGAAGCCATGATGCCTGTCATCATTGAAAAAAATGGCATCAGTGTGGGCTTCTTGGGCTTTACCGATGCTGGACCCACATGGCTGGAAGCTAAAGATGAGGCACCGGGCATAATGATGGCTGATGATCCTGATTTTGATCAAATCGTCCAAAACGCTTCCAACCAAGTTGACATCTTGATAGTTTCTTTCCACTTCGGTGAGGAATATAAAAAATACAATAAAAGACAGGAAAATCTCGCTCATAAAGCCATCGACTCGGGCGCAAAGATCGTCGTCGGCGCGCATCCGCATGTCATCCAAGCGATCGAAGAATACAATGACGGGCTTATCGCCTATAGCTTGGGCAATTTTATTTTCGATCAGAAATTTTCCCAAGAAACCATGGAGGGTCTCTTGCTTGAAGTGACGGTCAATAAATCCGGCCTGAAAAATTACTCAAAAAAGCTCATTAAATTAAACGACTTTTTCCAACCGGAATCGCCAGTTGATTATGAAGTCTTATAAGAAAATTTTCAGCTATATTGTTTTTCCCACACTGGCGGTTGGATCTGGAATTTTAATTACTGCTTTTTTACTGAATTTCACATCTAATCTTAAGCTCAGCTGGTCAGAAAAAAATACAGCCAGCGCGGAAATTACCACTTTGAAGACAGAAGTGGTAGAAGTTACTCCAGAAAATAAAATCGGTTATTTTCTCAAGGACATAGAGAAAAATCCTAAATTGACTACGGATTCCTATCTGATCGGCGATATAGACACGGGTGAAATAATTTTTGATAAGAATACCGATACGGCTTTCCCTGTCGCCTCGGTCTCTAAGCTAATGACCGCCCTGGTGGCCCTAGAAACATTAGAGATGAACAAAGAAATAA
>DATBWL010000011.1:0-20052 GCA_036514795.1 Minisyncoccota bacterium | reverse complement strand
GGAAGCTGCGTTATACCTCCGTCAACCTCTCGATGACAATTTGCACAAAGCAAAACACATTTATCAAGTTCAGCTTTAACTTTTTCCCAAGATCTTGTATAACCTTTATCACCTATGCCAAAACTTTTTTCAGCTTTGTTTACATGATGAAGTTCCAAGGCTCCTGGAAACTTTTTATAACCGCATATTTGGCACTTTCCTCCTTTATACTCAAGTGCCATAATCTTGATTTTGCGCCTCCTTTTTGCCACTGCCTTTATCAAGGCTTGCCGACGGTCGGCATATTTCCTATTATCTGGCATATTTAAATTATACCAAGCAAAAGGAATAGTTCCACAGGCGACTGCTCTACCGCTGAGCTACTCCGGAATATGTTCTTTTATAAATTGCCTTCCTCTGTAACTTTTGAGTTGTTTCTCTCTCAAGAGTGCCTCACTTCTGGTCTTATGATCCTCGGTAAAGATAACAATCCACTCTCCATCGAATCTTGAAGTATACCCCTTAAACAAATGTGTATTATGCTCAACAAGACGCTTTACTAAATCCAAAGTTTGTCCGATGTATATCTTGTTATAATTTTTATTATATAAGGCATATACAGTAAACATATTAGAAATTATACATTGAACTGCTCTACCTCCGCCAGCCGGCGGAGAGCTACTCCGGAATGTCATTCTTATTTAAAAGAATACCCATTTATATTATCAAATTTTTATCGATATGCAATGCGTTTTATGGAATAAGCCACGGCTGGCAAACCGAGCTTAGCCCCTAATTCGACGGCCACGCTACGGGCATAAGTGCCGGAACTGGCATGCATTTTGATCTTGGCTATAGCGAACATAGAATCCCCAGCTTGGACTAAAACTTGCTTCCAGCGCGCACTAATTGCCTCCTGCCGGAAATCCCCTTTTACTTTTGATACCTTTTCTTCAATTGATTCTAGAAGCTCGTTTTTAGAAATCTCGCGCGAACCGAGCAATTCAATATCAAATATTTCCACTTCTTTTTTAGGCAATTCGATCTCAGCCAACTTCCCGGCCCGAGCATATTCAAACAAAGGCCGGCCAGCGACAGTCTTAGACGAATATGCTGGGTAACCCTGCGACCGAATACCCTTAAAATTTTTTAATGCGCTTTTGATCGATTCTTCACTTGGGAGCTTCGCTCCCAAGTGGTCGGTGACGAGACCGAGGAGGTCATATGTATCAGTGGCCAGGCCGAAGAGTACTTCGAATTCATACTCTTTAGTCATATTCAAATATTTCTCGCGTTCCTTGTTTTCTTCACCGACCAAGACCATCATCACTCCTTCGGCCAAGGGATCTAGTCGGCCGGCATAAGATAATATCTCCCGCGCGTATTCCGGTTTCTCCAGTCTTAGGCGATCGAGCGCCTCCAGCGGAGTCTCACCTAAATTTTTATAGACATAAATCATCTCACTTACATTAGCACCCTCCTTCGCGTAACGCTACGGACGGGCAAGCAAAAAAAATCCCGCTACTTTTCAGTAGCGGGATTGGAACACAAATTTACTTCTTACCTTCGCCTTTTTAATTTTTTAGGAGGCGCCTTCTTTTTGGAAGCGATAGAATTAAACTTCGCATCAAGTTGGATTTTCCATGCGTTTGATACTGAATCAATCACCAGAACCATTTTCTGCTTGAGATCAACAACAGCCACTCGCGCTTTTGTCGCTTCACTGCTCGACTTAACCGCCTGTGCTTGGGCTTCCTTCGCGTCTTTGTAAAACCGGAAGAAATAAACAACAAATGCGACAACGATTAGAAAAGCAAACCGAGCTGTCCTTCGTCCCCTTCTCGCGACTTTCTCTAATCTCTCTACCTCATCTTGCAGTTTTTCATTTTCTTCCTTGACGAACTGCTCGATGGAGTAAGAGACCGATGGCGCCACAATTTCAGCCGGAGCGTTACCCTCAAAAAATTTCTTGAATCTTTTGCCAAAAAGGGACAGGGCTCTAGAAAATAAGTTTATTCTTTTCTTCTTGTCTTGTTCCTGTTCGGCAACAATTTTCTGGTAGAAAGCGATTGTCCATTCTACTTGCTGGATTTGTGTGATCAATTCTTCGTTTCGAGTTTTGAGTATTTTCTTTAAACCCTGAAGATTTATGAAACCTGCTTCGCGCTGCTCGTTTGTCCAATTGGAGATTTTATTAATCATCTTCTCCATACTGTTGCAAAAATCCTTTTCCTTCTGACCTTTTATTTCTTCCAAAAAGCTTCGGAAGACTTTGATGAGGTCGTCATCTTCGGGCAATTTGGATTCACTTTCCATTAGTATATGTTTTAGTTGTTATTTCGAGGTTCAGTTTCTGGTGTAAATACTATCATTTTTATAGGTTTTGTCAATAGCTTGACTTTTTCGCATATATAGTGTACTATTTCAGACAAGAAACTTAAATAAGTACATTCACAACTTAATACCTAATTACTATGGAAACAATCCTAAATGCTATTTTTAGCGTCATCCTTCTCGCTGTCCTTGTCATACTCTTATTTTCAAGTAAGAGTAAGACCAAATGGACAACCAAAGGCATCGCCTTCGGCATCGGATTTCTGGACATTTTGATTTTTCTCATCTACAACGGATGGACTACGCTCGGAGAATTCTTTGAAAAAGAAGAAGTCCAGCGCGATCTGTTCCTCATGTCTATCACTCTATGCATCGTTTTCTTCGCTCGTTTCAAAAAAGAAACATTCGGGCCATTCCCGATAAAAGGGAAGAGAGCGAAAAGAAAGGCAGGTGACGACACAAAAAAAGAGGGGCATAAACACGGCCATCATGAATGGCAGGAAGTGCTTCTGGGGTCAATGCACGGCAACTATGTGATACTGGTGCTGACCTTGGACAAATATCTGAAAAAGGTCAAAGCGAATTCGGAACAGGCAAGCAAGCTGCACGATTATTACCTGATAGGAGTTGGAATGATTTCTCTCCTCATCGTATTCTTCGTTGTTCCTCTTGTTGATCTGATGAGCCACGCAGTGCAATACAATGTTCTGCTCGTCATCCTTTATGTTGTTGCCGACAGTCTTATCCTGGCAACAGTTGGATACTGGGCGTTAGCAGGAATCATCGGCAGGAGAAAAGCGGAACAGGGACACTACATGATTGTCTACTTGAACGACAAAATTGTTGCCATCAAGAAACATGGTGGCGGATTGGTTCTTACTTTCCCGGGATTGGATTTAGTCAAAGTTGAACAAATCCAGGCGAAGTTCATAATCAATTGCAATCTGGATAATTCTGAACCATGGATTCTCACCGCAAATGAAAAGACGGCTGTGTATCCTGACAACAGTACAGCGTCTGCAGAGCAGACAAGGTTTACAGAAAGCGGCTTCATGAATCGCATGTATGTCAATCATGCCCACATGACCACCTTCGTGGAATTGCTTGAGGGTAAGGTGATAGACTTCCTTGAAAAGGAAGAGAGCATGGGCATGGTAAAGGCGAAAATGTTATCCAATATGAAAAGCGTGCGGCTCAATGTCCTCGGTAAAAAAAATTACGCGCAGGATACCGGCTCCACTGACACTGTTGAAGAGTTCGCTAAAACTTGCATGAACACCAAACTTGCAAGCGATGGCGGCTACTTCAGGAGTAATGTCTTCAATATTGAAGGACTCGATTTTGCTAAGAAGCCACTAGAAAAGCCGGAGGCTTTGGCGGCTTAAGGATTAGTCTAAGGGGCAGGAATCATTGTGATTCCTGCCCCTTTTTTATTGGGCAAAATTAAACTTGACTTTTATGTATATATAGTGTATGATTTGGTCAGATAAAAAATCGTTAAAAACTCAATAAAAACACTAAAAACCAACAACCAATGAAAACAGCAAAATTTCTTTTGGCGGTATTGGTGCTTTGCATCTATACCCTCTCTTTTGCCCAAATCACCTATGTCGGCAACAGCATAGATTCGAGTTCAAGAATTACCCTGGTGCCTGCCATTCACAACAACAAAATTGATTCACTGGCAGCTGACTCAACTCATGATTCAACTGCGGTGGCTGGAATTCAACAACGAAGCGTAGCCCCGGCAAATCATGCTGATCAGGGAGAAAAAAGAATGATATTCGGATTTGCGGTAAAAGATGTCAGCTGGGCAATTACCAGCCTCTTGGCACTTTTTTTGATTATTGTGGCCGTTGTAAAATGGCTGCGAGGCAAAAAAGCAACTTCGGTCGTGACAAATCAGGCGATGAACAAAACTCAAAGATTTGCCACCAATGTCAAAGAGAAGATTGGGGCCGGAAAACAAATGCTGACAGATGTCTGCACGGAGAAAGTCAACTTGGATAATAACAAGCATGTCAGTAATTTCAAAAAACTGATGATCTTCTTCCGCGATTATAACAGGACATGGATGAAACCTGTGTTTTATTCAGGAGCATTTGTCTTGATGAGCGGTCTGATCTTTGTGCTTTTCATTTGGGCAACAAAACCTGCCCCGGTGACTAACATTACTAACAACTTCAGGACAGTTGTGGCACCGAAGCCCCTCATCACCCCAACGGTGGTGCCAGGAGTGGAAGTTCCCGATGAACCCGATGTTCCGCAACCACCGGTTGTAAACGATGGATCTCACGCGGACATTGTCTTCTATGTCAATGCTTGGGTTGATGATAAGGGAAAACAAAAATACGGTACAGGAGATGATGTGGTCTACACGCCTGCGGGTTATGTAGATCGTTTTGATCCCTTGGAAGATGTCTATGGTTTGCCTGACCCGGGGAGTAATAAAGAGCCATTCGAAGACGGACCTGATATGCAGGTGACTGTGCGTTGGGATTTCAAAAGCGTAGCTTTCGGCTCTCGCTGCGGACACAACACGAAAGTGAAAGTAACCCGCAGATGGATAGGCGCGAAATGGAATGGAAGTGTTTAAGTTCCTTCCGGTAATACAAAACCACCCCGACAAATGTCGAGGTGGTTTTTTTCTTGCCCTAAATCAGCTTGGCTGATCGGGCGAACGATCTGAAGATCGTTTTAGCCTCTCGGACTAATGCCGGTGATACCCAAGGTGTTGATGATGACCTGCATGATGCCAAAGACCGCCATCATGATAAACATCCCGACTACCCCCCAGAGCATATGGCTCCGACCGGTCGCTCGGGCATCCGGATCTCCGCCGTTCATCAAAAACTCAACGACTCCGTAAATGAAGTAGCCTAACGCTACCGCGAAAAGAAACACAATGAAGGGGTTAAGGATGACAGTATTCACCCTTTTGACCAGCTCGCCTATGTCTGCATAGGCGACATTAATTAATCCGAATTGAGCCAGCATAGAACTAGCAACCTGGAAGAGTTGGGTTGATCAAACAGTTTGTTCCGCCTTGGCCGACGCCGGTGGCCGTACCCAAGAACTTGATCAAGCCCCAGATGGAAACAATGACGAAAAGACCGATAATACCGTAGATCATAGTACCCCGAGCTTCAGTCCTCTTCTCTTCATCCTTAGCGGTGACATAACCGATGACACCGTAAATGAAATAAACGATGCCCAAAGTAATGAGGATCGGAATCAAAATATTCAAAATATTTTGAACGATAGCTAAAATACCGGTAATTTGCGTGCCTGATTGAGCGAAGGCCAAAAAGGGCACAAGGCTCAACCCGGAAGCGGCTGTGAAAGCAAGAAACTTTTTCATAATTATATTATATTAAACACTACTAATAATGTTATAAGACGACCCCCGCCTGAACGATCTCAGTCGGGCAGGTTATAATCATGATACCATGGCCCCAAAAGCAAGGCTATTGCTGAAGCTGTGGAATAACAAAACTGATGCCAAAAGTGTTAGTAAGGAGCTTAACCAGCCCCCAGATGGAGACAATGGCGAATAAGCCGACAATGCCCCAAATCATGAAATTCCGGCCTTCTTCCCTTTTGGTCGAATCGTTGGCATTCAAAACATAGCGGATAACCCCGATGATAAACAAAACGATGGCGACGGTGATAAGAAGCGGCACCAGTGAATCAAGCAGTAAACAGGTGAAAAAATTAAAGATTCCTCTGACATCATTCATATTGCCGGGACACATGGCGGGATTGGGAACGATGGTGGCTGCCAAAGACAGCATCGGCAAAAAGAGAGAGATAGAAGCGGAGAGAACAAATATTTTTATTTTTTTTATTATTGGCATTGGGTTGTGGTGTTGCCTAATTGAACGACCGTCTCACAAATCGCTTTGGCCAAAATCCAGGAAGCCAAAAGGATCGCCGCGCCAACGACTGTCCAAAGAAAAGTGCTCTTGGCGGTTTTTAATTCCTCGGGGTTGCCCCGCGCTTTGACGAAAAGGAAACCGGAATAAATAATAAAGATGGCGACAATGGGAACACCGATGGTTGTCACGATCTCGAGCACTTTTTGCACGAAGGCGGCCAAAGTGGATACCTTCAACGGATTCTCGAGGCCTTGCGGTCCGGACGGATTGGGGATTATGGTGGCTGCAGATACTTTGGTCAGAAAGCTTGCCAAAAACATAATGACAGAGAAAAAAACGATGGACCATCCTTCGCGCCACCCGCCTGCCGGTCGGGCAGGGCTTCGGAAGGGCAAGGATATTTTTTTTATGAAGCCGGTTAATTTCATATTTATGATCTACGATATTAAGTATACTATAAAATACCCTTGAGAAGCGAATATTTATCAAGCAAAGCCGGATCGACTAAGGTGGTGAGGATGGTACTGACGATAAGCCAGGCGGCCATGGCGATCACCAGTCCTAAGCCGACTTTCCGGAATATTTCCTTGGCTTGGTCGCGCTTGCCGGAATTATCCCCGCTGGTCATAAGCAAAAAACCGGCGTAAGCGAAGGCGATGGCGGCAATCGGCAAAGATAAATAGAAAACTAGAAAATCAATGACCTTGGCGACCAAGAGCATGAGCTGGTCCCAGCCACAGCCGGTCTCGGGGCAATCCGGCACCAGCCCCCCGCCCGTAGACGACAGGTCGCTTTGGCTGGCTGACTCGGTTGTCGCTCGCTCGTAGCATTCCTTGGTGATTGTGGCGCCTTTAGAAACCTGTAAATCACGACTAGTTTTACATTCCCCTTGTGTAGCGAAAGGTCCAGCCGTCCCTATACCCAAAAGAGGATCATCCATCTCAAAATACCAGCCTTTCTCATTCGTACTGCCGCCAGGTGGCGGTGTAGCGGAACTTGGCGGTTCTGTGCCACTCTGTGTTGTGACCTCATAACAATCCTTAAGAATCAAGGAACCGTGATTGGCTACTTGAGAATCCAAACTATTTTGACAAGCTTCAGCTGTCGCAAAAGGTCCTGCCGTGCCGGTACCCAATTGGGCGTCATTCATCTGGTAATACCAGCCCGGTTCAACATTGCTACCGCTCGGCGGCGGATTGCCACCGGTGGGTGGTTCGTTTCCTCCGGACGGTGGCTCACCGCCACCTGATGGCGGTGGTGGTGTTTGAGTCTTGAATTGAATTATTTTATCGGAAGTGGTGCCAATCAGCACTTCACCTTTATAATCTCCCCCGGGCGTTAAACCCGTATAGGTAATTTCCGCCGTGCCATTAGTGTTAGCTGTTTTATTTAAGGTTTGAAGAAAATACGGCGTCTCGCCGACATTCTTTAATCTGAAAGTGAGATTCTGGTTAGGCTCATAATTTGTCGCCTTAAGGGTAACGCTCGTCGCGGACACATTGGTATAGTTTAATTGCGGATCGAGAGTTTTAAGATCTTTTTGCGCTAAAGTTTTATTGGTCGAATCAAAAATATAAGTATAATAATTGCCGCCCCGTTTTAGACCAGTGAAGGTCGCCAAGGCATAGCCGTTTTGATCGGCTGTGCTCGGTATACCTTTGGAATATGCCGTTGTGCCAGACTTGTTGATGACATACAAGGTGACTTTTTGAGCGGCCGTCAGTCCTGACGCCTTTAAAATAACCGATGTTTGGGCCAAACTATTAAAAGAAATTGCAGGCGCGGCAAAAACTAAAGATGGTAATAAAAACAGAGAGAGTGAAATTACCAGAAAACTTAATTTTAGAGAATATTTTTTCATATTTTTTATTGACCGCGGACAAGCTGGTCAAGCTGGCCGTTGCCTTTGATGATCGCTTGGTCAACGGGTAGACGGCCGGAAGATATGTCTTCAATAATGGACTGGAAAATCAAATCCGTGTCTTTGGGAGATGGATCAAGCCAACCGCGGGAAATCAACGCCGAATCATAAAAAACTGCCAGATAAAAAGGTGTGGCCGGCTTGGTGATCAGTAAGTCGCGCCTGACTGGTGGCAAATTCAAAGCAGTCGCGACTTTACCGGAAAAATCCGCTCCAGTCAGCTGTCCGATGACGGTGTAAGCTGTACTTAAATTCTTCGAGGCTTTAGAGAGAGCGATGGCGTTCATCCGGCCGAAAGTGGCCTTGATCGAGCTGCCTTTGGTTTGAGGGATTTTGGCCACATCGAAATTCAAATTTGGATTCTTAGCTTGAATATTTGGCAGCTCCGAGGCGTAACCGAAGTAAACGGCCAGATCGCCGGCGATAAAAGCATTCAAGGAATTGGGCAAAGACCGGTTCCAGGAATAGACATCCTTGGTGGAATTAGAAAAATCTGAATAATAATTAAATATGGAAGAGGCTGGGCTGACTTGCGCGCCAAAAGTATCGGAGAGTCTGGATTTTAATTCTGTACCTTCTCGAGTAATAATCGGGTTACCTTTTTGAAGAAGTTGTGAAGCTAGAATATCCTTGGCGTAATTAACATTGGCAAATTCTCCGAAAGCAACCGCGCTCTTTAAAACATTTCTCGAAGGACCTAAGGCTGTGATTGCTTTAACTAAAGCTGAAAAATCATCCCAGATTGCCGGTGGCTTCACTACGCCTGCCCCTTCCAGCATGTCGCGATTGTAATACATGACCAAGGGATCAACGGTGATCGGCCAAGCTAAAATTCCAGGCTTGATCGGGTCATAAGTCAAAAATAGTTCCGCTTCTGAAATGTAAGTATCACGGAAAGTTTTTTCTGGAAAAGTAGCAAACGGGGTGATGAAAACTTTATCAGAATGTTTCAAAATCAAATCATTCGATAAGAAGAAAAGGTCGGGACCGGTTCCGCTAGCGAGCGCATTAGTCAGCTCTGTATCCAGAGTCTCTCTATTTTTCTCGACATAAATGACCCGATAAGTTTTATTGGCTCGATTCAAGGCATCTATAGATTCAGTAACCAGATCCCGCTTGACTGTACCCCACAAAACAACGTTACCGGTGGCGCCGACTGGAGCAGAAGAGCCTAACGGAATAATACCGGCAAAAATCAAGACGCCTAGAATGATGGCGATGATGAATACAACCATTAAAATTATATTGACATTAGACATTCTTTTTGAAAATTATACCATAATGATGTTCTCCAGCGGAAATTTCCCTTTCAAATTCAAAGTTATGTATTTCAAACAAATCCCGCGCCGCGACTTCCGGAACGATCGCCTTCTTCTCCGGCCCCAAACCGCCAAAAGAATCTTTCCAATCGATGACTAGCACCCGACCGTCAGGCTTCAATATCCTCTGCACTTCCTTGATCAAAGCGTCCTTATTCGTCACTTGAAATAAAATATTAGAAACCAAAACAGCATCGGCAAATGAGTCAGCCAATTTCGTGCCGCCAACTTTTTCCAAATCACCCGGGATGATCTCGATATTTTTCAGCTCTCTTTCCCCAGCTTCATCCTTGATCCGTCGAAGCAGATCGGTATCGATGTCGACCGCATAAACTAGGCCAGAAGGACCCACCGCTCGGGCGGCCGCGAAGGTGTAAAAACCAGAACCAGCGCCTAAATCAGCGACGACAGCGCCATCTTTGAGAGCAAATTGTTTTATATTGTTTTCCGGATCAGCAAACATCATTACATTATATCATGCAAATCTATTTACAGAGGTTAAACCTCTGTAAATTCTTGGTTAATAGTAAACCAATCTTTGATAAATTCATTGAACTCTAGATTATCTTGAAAATAATCCGGAAATTCACTGGGGTTTAAAATGCTGTTTTCAGGTCTTGATTGGCCGATATATTCTAGAAAGCTTGAATGAGAATATTGAGTTAAAAATTCTTCTGCCCTTCTTGCGCTTTTAATACCTTTTTCTTTCCAAGAAGAATCAATAATTTTTAGAGGGTTCAAATGAATATAAGCATAAAGATATTTGAGATAGCGATCTTCATCAGCATGCTTAGCTTGAAAACTTCCTTGAAACAAAGAACCTGATCTCTTGTTAATCTGATTAAAATACATCGTATACCCAGTAGTAATCTTCTGGAGAAATAAACTTATACCACCCTTTGTTTTTTCTCTTAAAAGAAGGTGAAAATGATTGGGCATTAGACAATAAGCTCCTATATCCACAAGTGTTCCTTCTCTCTGTAAATTATACTTTTCTACAGAGGTTAAACCTCTGTAATCGCGGACAGTTATAGCTTTTTTATTATTGTTGCATATATAAAGTAAAAATTGAAAACGCTGATAATCTCCTTTCTTTAAGAAAATTTTTCTTTTCTCAACTCCTCTGTTGTAAATATGATAATACTCACCGGGAGCAAAATTGTAATTTCTCGCCATATTATAGAATAATAGCACACATTACAGAGGTTAAACCTCTGTAATGTGGATTCTAATTATGATCGCTGGACAAGTTAACAGTAAAACCTTTTTCCTTAAGTAGTTGACGAATTTCGTCACTCCTTTTCGCAAGATTCAGTCTGGTTGTATAGTCAATTCTTTCAAAAAGAGGTGTAACTTTTTCATTACTAGCTGTTTTGAGTACCCCAAGAAGTTCCTTGTCAGATACCTGTTGAAGAATGACTTCTATGTGGGCGGGACGAAAATCTCTTGGACTGTCAATTATTTTATTTAATTCATTTACAAATGCAGATTCTTTATTCTTATTTAAATTTATTTTTTCAGTCATAATGGTATGCGGTGATAATTTAATTTATAATTTTAATTACACACAGGTAATGGAAGCGATTGAGTCGCCGGCGCGCAGCCGCATGATGGTCACGCCTTGGGTCTGACGGCCCAAGGCTGGGATGGATTCGAGCGGCACCCGGATGACCTGGCTTTTCTGAGAAATGGCAATCAGTTCATGTTGATCTTTAACTACTTTACCGACGATTAATTTTCCGGTCTTGGGAGTGATCTTGGCGGTCTTGATGCCGGAGCCTCCCCTCTTCTGAACTTTGTATTCTTTGAGCGCTGTTTTCTTGCCCAGACCGTGTTGCGACATGGTCAACAAAAATCCGTCTTTCATTTCGGATCTGATAATTTCCACGCCGATAATAGAATCGCCTGACCCTAACTTCATCGCTCGGACGCCGGCGGCATTTCGGCCCATCTCTCTGATATCTAATTCTTTGAATCTAATTGACTGGCCACCGGAAGTCGCAATGATGATCTCATCACTCTTCTCCGTAAACAAGACAGATTCCAGCTCGTCGCCTTTGTTTAATTTGATGGCGATCAGTCCGCTCCTTCTCACATCTTTGAAATTTTCAGCCGAAACTTTCTTGGCCACTCCCTTTTTGGTGACCAGCATCATCTGGAGAGATTTTTTCTTGACCTCTTTCGGCATAGGCAAAATGGAAGTCACCTTCTCATCGCCGGCTAAAGACAGGAAGTTCATGATCGATTTGCCTTTAGTGGCGCGACGGCCCTCTGGTATCTCATACATTTTGATCTGATAGGCTTTGCCCAAATTGGTGAAGAAAAGCAGGTCGGAGTGAGTATTGGCGGAGATCAGGTGAGTGACAAAATCTTCTTCTTTAGTTTCAAGATCAACGACTCCTACGCCGCCGCGCTTTTGCGTCCTGTATTCGGACGGATCGGTTCTTTTGACATAGCCACCGGCAGTATAGACCAAAACTGATTCTTTTTCCGGAATCAAGTCCTCTTCGGATATGGCTTTGACTCCTCCTTTGACGATTTTGGTTTTGCGCGGATCGGCATACTTCTCTTTGATTTGTTTTAAATCATCGGAAATCGTCTTTAAAATTTTCTTAGGGCTCTTCAAGAGTTCCTGGAGAGCTGCGATCAGATTCTGCTTTTCCTTAAGCTCTATCTCAATATTTTTCCTTTCTAAAGAGGCCAGTTTTTGAAGCTTCATCTCCAGAATAGCGATAGCTTGCAAATCAGAGAATTTGAATTCCTTCATCAAATTAACTTTGGCAGTCGCCGTATCTTTCGAGGCGCGGATTGTTTTAATAACAAGGTCGATTTTATCCAGCGCTTTTTTCAGACCCAAAAGAATATGTTCGCGGTCTTGGGCTTTCTTGAGGTCAAATAAAGCGGCGCGACGAACCACCGCCTGCCGATGCGTTAGAAAGCAGTCCAGCATGGACTTAAGCGAGAGAGTCTGCGGAGTACCGTCTACCAATGCCAGCATATTAAAATGAAAAGCGGCCTCAAGAGCTGTATGTTTGTAAATAAAATTCAAAACTTTCTGAGGATGCACGCCACTTTTCAGATCGATAACAATACGAATATCTTTAGTGGATTCATCGCGGATATCCTTGATGCCTTCCAGTTTCTTTTCATGAATCAAATCAACAATGGAGACAATCATATCCGCCTTGTTAACCCGGTAAGGAATGGAAGTTATGACAATTTGAAAGGCGCCGCTTTTAGCCTCCACGATTTCGGCTTCGCCGCGAGTGATCACTCCGCCTCGCCCCGAGGCGTAAGCATGCAAAATGTCAGACGCGCCATAGACTATGCCGCCGGTAGGAAAGTCTGGCCCTTTGACAAATTGCGCCAAATCCTCGGTGGTTGCGTCTTCATTTTCAATAAGGTGAATAGTGGCATCAATGACTTCCCCTAAATTGTGAGGCGGAATATTAGTGGCCATACCAACCGCAATACCTAAGGTGCCGTTTAAAAGCAGGTTCGGAATGGCGGCTGGCAGGACAGAAGGCTCTTTGCGGGTCGAGTCATAATTGGGTCGAAAATCGACTGTGTCTTTTTCTAGATCGCGCAAAAGTAAAGAGGAAATTTGGGACATTTTGGCCTCGGTATAACGCATGGCGGCGGCGTTGTCCCCGTCAATCGAACCGAAGTTTCCTTGACCGATCACCAGCGGGTAGCGATAAGAGAAATCCTGCGCCATGCCGACCATTGAATCATAAACAGCGGTATCACCATGCGGGTGGTATTTACCTAAAACATCGCCCACCACTGCGGCTGATTTTCTTGGGCGGCCGCCTGAAGTCAAACCCATTTCATGCATAGCAAACAAAATACGACGATGAACCGGTTTTAATCCATCGCGAACATCAGGAAGCGCGCGATCAGTAATAACTGACATAGCATAATCGATAAATGACTCCTTCATTTCCGTCGAAATGTTTCTCGCTACAATGTTTTGTCTTATTTCTTTTATATTTTCTTTCTCTTTAGCCATACTATTTATTTTTGATTTTGCTCAAATCGGCGGAAATACTCTGATAGGTATCGGTTAAATTATCCTTTATCACAGTCAGGGGTTTCAGGTCGTTCCTGAAAGCCTCTTTGGTTTCTGGGGCAGAAAAATGATTGGCCAGAGAGTAAATCCAAATGATCACAATTATGCCCGTGATAGAAAAAGTTGCAATATAAAGAATATTTTTTCTGATGTGTTCCGGCTTACTTCTTAATTTTTCTAAAAATTTTTGCATATGATTTTGCGAAATCATGCCGCGGCCGTCTGATTCAACAGAATCATGTCGCATTCCTGTCAATTGAAATGCGACCAGCGCGACGATTTCGATATTAACTTTTTAATACTATAATATCACCCTCTTTGTTTTCTAAATCTTTTCTCTTAAGGGTTAATTTTTCTAACGGCTCTGTCTTTTCTGCTCCGCCTTCTTTTAAAAAAATCTTCAAGGCATCTTTCATCCGGTCAGCGCCGTAATCCATTGGAATAATAATTTTCGGCTCAAGTGAGACAGAAAGCTTATAAGCCTCTTTTGGAGAAAGTACGCCCTCTCCGCCAATCGGAACAAATAAAATATCTGCTCCGGCTATGGCCTCCCGAGCTTCGCTTCCTATATCTTTAAACAAGGAACCAAGAAAACAAATCTTGATTTCATCAACTGTCAGGAAATAAATGGTGTTGATATATTTCTTTTTATCCCCGCCTGCGGAACGGGCAGGAATTTCTGTCTCCGTCATCAGTCCTTTGATGAAAATTTCTCTCGTCTCATAATCTCCCGGGCCGGAAATGACAAAAGGGATAGTACTGCCATGAGTCACAGTATCTACTCCGTTAAAATCCGGGTGGTTGGCGGTAATAAGGGCGACATCGGCTCCAAAACGGGAAATTTTGTCCTTATGGTCCGAATCATGGCTCAATGGATTGAAGGCTAGCGTCAAATCGCCCTGGCTAATCTTCACAAATTGCTTGCCGAAATAACTGATGATCATGCTTGCATTCTATCAAATATTTTATTATATTGAAAGGGTATATTTACAAGATACATAGACCCTAGCATATGGCTGGGGCAAGTTTTAGGATAACCTCACTTGGCCTAGGCCGGTGAACCCCAAGGCTTAATCCGCAAGAAGCGGATTTTAATATACTTAATTTATGAATGTCATAGATACAAAAATAGAAATTATACCTCTAACCCCGTTAGAGGCTTTGATGGCAACAAGTCCGGAAATACCGGCAGTTGAAGCTTTGGTGGAAGGCCTGGTCATAGACATCAAAAAATCTTCAGTTTATGTGGATTTAACCCCTTTTGGCACCGGCATCATCTACGGCCGAGAATTTATCAATGCCAAAGATATTATTAAAAAGATCAACATTGGTGACATCGTTAAAGCCAAAATCGTTGATAAAGAAAATGAGGACGGCTATATCGAGCTTTCTCTTAAAGAAGCTAAGCAGGCGCTCATGTGGAGTGATGCCGAAGACGCCATCAAGGCAAAAACTGTGTTTGATCTGCCGATCAAAGAAGCCAACAAGGGCGGATTGATACTTGAGTGGAAAGGCATCGCTGGTTTTTTGCCAGCTTCACAATTAAAGTCCGAGCATTATCCGCGAGTCACTGACGGCGACAAAGATAAAATTTTGAAAGAATTGAAAAAATTGATTGGTGAAAAAATTTCAGTTATCATCATCGGCGCGATCCCCAAGGAAGGAAAATTAATTTTTTCTGAGAAAGACAGCAACCCCCAGGAACGACAAGAGATTGTCGGTAAATACAATGTCGGTGACGAGCTTGAATGTGCCGTCTCTGGTATTGTTGACTTCGGCATCTTCCTGAAAATTGAGGAGGGGCTAGAAGGATTGGTGCACATTTCCGAAATAGATTGGGGCTTGGTGGAAGACTTGAAAGCCATGTTCAAAGTCGGGGATAAAGTCCGAGCCAAGATCATCGAGGTCAAGGATGGAAAGATCTCGCTATCTGTAAAAGCCCTCAAAGAAAATCCATGGAAGGAATTTGAAGGCAAGGTCAAAAAGGGCGACATCGTCAAAGGCGTCGTCATTAAATACAACAAGCACGGGGCACTGGTCTCTATCAAAGAAGGCGTAGCCGGCCTCGTCCACAACTCCACTTTGGGCGGCGAAACCAAGCTCCGCGAAAAACTCGAACTCGGCAAGACCTATAGCTTCCAGGTCACTCTCTTTGAACCAAAAGACCAACGCATGACCCTTACTTACTTAGAAGAGAAGAGGTAATAATTATCTCTCCCGTATCATCAAAAAAATCCGCCAACGGCGGATTTTTTGCTATTCTTCTACTAACTCGGCTTCTTACTTGTTTTCCTTAGAATATTTTCTTATGGAACTTTCTCGTGATTCCTTCAATGCGTTGGCTAATTCCGTTAATTTTTTGAAATCAACTTTTTCATAATTGCTGGCCAAATATTCTTCTTCTGACTTTTTTAGAATTTCTCTGTATTTAACCTGATCAAGAATAAGAGAGGGATCACGCTTAGCCTCAATGTAGCTAAACATTGGTAGTCTTTTGTCACCACGGATCGCTCCTGCCTCTATTAATTTCTGGCCAAGATAATCATTATAATCCATAGCCCCGATAGTGGCATCGACTGCTTCATATACTTGCTTCTGTTCAGCGGAAGAAAATATCAGAGGAATCTTGGTTTCAAGTTTTCTCCAAAAAGGCATTTCTTTAAATGCTTTTGAATAAGCTTTCCAGCCGATCAAAAAATCTCTTGGCTCCGTGCCTGCAACTTTTGCCGCTTCGACATATTCACGAATCTCTTTGATTTTTTCCAAATTACCACCCCCTTTTTCAGTTATTGATTTTTCCATTTTCATATTCATGATTTGATTTTAAGGCATATATTAGAAAAAGTCAAACTCGTTCGGTAATGTATACACACATATGGCGGTTTCTGGATAATATCCGGTCATGGCGCGCTCCCGGCCAAAAATTATATATTCAATCTGTCCACTCAAATGCCCGATCGAGCAAGTCAGTGGACAGTGGTAAATGATCTAAAAAAAGACGGTTTTAGACTGATTTTAGACTGCCGGTTTTGGTGACTTTCAAAATTTCCACATAATCATCTATTTTCATTCTTTTTAGATCATGGAGGAATAATTCCGGCAATTTAACTTTACCGATCCAGACACTTTTATGGACCATGTTGAATCCCAAAATATGGAGCAGTTCCCTTAGAATTCGCCGTTCACGGCTCATTTTTTCCGGGATATCATAGCTAATGATAATTAATTCATTACTGGCTTCTTTTTGATATGAATTCTTATCGATATTATTCTTGAATTTTTCCAGCTTTTCTTGGCCCTTTCTGGATAATGCCAGACTATCCCCTTTTCTAGTTTCGATGAGTCCGTCTGATTTAAGTTTCGATACAAGTTTTTTAAATTTTCTGATTTCATCCCTCTCGATCCCGGCGAGGCGTCGCTCCTCCGCCATGAGGCCATGTTTATATTCGAATTCTCCCATTGAGGCGCCGTATCTTGAGCTCAAAAAGACTTCTACGAAGTCCGCCATCCCGCCGGTAAAATCTTCCAGAAAATCCAAAATTTTATAAGTGATATTTTGGCGCATACATCCTCATTGTCTACTCTGATGTCCGATCAGTCAAGATAGTAGACAGTCAATTTAACCCTTCAAGGATTTTTTATTTTTAGCTGTTGAAATTGGTCATAGCCGATTGGAGGCCGGAGGTCATGAAGGTGTCGAGCGCCAGGGATATAGTTTTGGAGGTCTTTTTTAATTCGGTTAGTTCTTTGTCTTTCATTGGCGACATCAAATATTGGATGACGGCCTTCTCCCCTTTTGGCTTCTTTATTTTGCCAGAGGGCGTCGCGACGGAGATGCCAACCCTGATGCGAGTAAACTCTTCTGATTTTAATTTTTTAATGATGGATTCAAGGCCGCGGTGCCCGCCAGACGAACGATTGTGCGAAATTTTAATTTTCCCCATCGGCAGATCCATATCATCGTAGATGACAACAAGCTGGGCCAAATCTTTCTTGGATTTAATAATCGGCACCACGCTTGCACCAGAATTATTCATCATATTATTTGGTAAAACTAATTGCACTTTGTTTTTACCTATCTTTCCGGCTGACAAAAGTGCTTTCAGCTTCCCTTCTTCCTTCCATTCTGAAAAACCCTCTTTTTTAGAAATTATTTTCAATATTTCCCGACCAGCATTATGTCGAGTATTTTCATATTCCACGCCCGGGTTGCCCAAACCAACTATCGTAAACATCCTTATATAATAACATGAACAGAACATGAGATTAAAATGCCTTGGGAGTGCGGCGGCACGAGCACGAGGAATTTTCTAGCAAGAAAATATCCGTGCATTTTAAAATCATGTTTTGCGAATGGCTGTACAACGCCAAAACCCCTTGCGTCAAGAGGTTTTTTAAGGTAAAATAGTCCAAATGGAAGGAAATAATAACCTAAAAGTTGCTCGAGCGCCCCAAGAATCCCGGGCGCACTCTTTTTGGGAGATGGTCAGATTCGCCCTCTTGGCGCTGCTGATTGTCATTCCGATCAGAGTATTTGTCGCTCAGCCATTCATTGTCTCTGGAAACTCGATGGTGCCGACATTTCACGATAATGATTATTTGATTGTCGATGAATTATCTTACCGGTTTGCCGAGCCCGCCCGCAACGATGTAGTCGTTTTTCGCTATCCGAAAGATATTTCCAAATTTTTCATCAAGAGAATCATTGGACTGCCGAATGATACTCTGACAATAGACGGCAGTAAGGTAACCGTCAAAAACGAACGCAACCCGGAAGGCTTTGTCATGGAAGAACCGTTTGTCAAAAACCAGTCTAGCAACCAATTGAGCATCACTTTGAAAAATGATGAGTATTTCGTCATGGGTGATAACCGGATTGCCAGTTCCGATTCTAGAATTTGGGGCATTCTCCCCCGAAATCTGATTGTCGGCCGGGCCTTCGTCCGCCTGCTACCCTTATATTCAATTTCATATTTGCCAGGCGCTTATTCGCTAAACATTATTTAAATAAATGAAAAAAATTAATCAGCCCAAAAAAGAAACAATCTCCTCGCCTAAGGGCATGCGGGATATAATCGGCGACGAGTATTACAACTATCAGGGACTTTTTGAGAAAGCTCAAGAGGTTGCCATCTATTACGGCTTCAAGCCAATCGAGACACCGATACTAGAACACGAAGAAGTCTTTACTTCGGGCGTTGGCGCCGGCACCGACATCGTAGACAAAGAAATGTACTCTTTAAAAACCAAGGGTGGAGACAAGCTGGCACTTAGGCCGGAAGCAACCGCCGCCGTCATGCGCGCTTATATTGAACACGGCATGCAATCTCTTCCTCAACCGGTGATGCTCTACTACTATGGGCCATTTTTCAGGCACGATAATCCTCAACGGGGACGCCTGCGGGAATTGCGCCAATTCGGGTTGGAAATCATCGGCACAGACAAAAGCATCGCGGATGCGATGATCATCAGAATTCTAACCATCACTTTAGAAGAAGCTGGAGCAAAAAATCTTATTTTGGATATCAATTCAATCGGAGACAAGGAGTGCCGCCCGCAATATATCAGGGAACTAATCTCTTATTATAAAAAACACATCAATGCAGTCTGTAATAATTGCCGACAGAGAATGAAAGAAAATCCGATGCGACTATTGGACTGTAAAGATCCTAAATGCGCGCCTGTTAAAGAAAATGCTCCGGAATCAGTCAGCTATCTTTGTGCCCCATGCAAGACTCACTTTAAGGAAGTCTTGGAATATCTGGAAGAAATGAACATTCCTTACAGGATCAATAAAAATCTCGTCCGAGGTCTTGGCTATTACTCTAGAACAGTTTTTGAAGTGGCAGAAAGTGCCAACAGCTCTGATGAAGCTCCTCTCTCTGTAGCCGGGGGTGGCAGATATGATTACTTGGCTAAGACCCTAGGAAGTAAAAGAGATGTGCCGGCGATCGGAGCCGCAATCGGCGTTGATCGAGTGGTCATGTCCTCCTCTTTCACCAAGCTCACTCCCCGCATTATAAAAAAGCCAAAAATTTATTTCATCCAGCTCGGGGCGGAAGCTAAATTAAAAAGTCTGAATGTCATAGAAATTCTGCGCAAAGACAAAGTACCTATCCATCAATCGTTGTCAAAAGACTCTTTGGGCTCTCAGTTGGCCATCGCTGAAAGATTAAATATTCCGTATACTTTGATTTTCGGCCAAAAAGAAGCTTTGGAGGATTCGGTGATTGTTCGTAATATGTCGAACCGATCACAGGAAACAGTCAAGTTAGAAAAACTCCTAGAATACTTAAAAGCATTAAAATAATATGGCAGAAATAGTTCAAAAAGAGCATAAAGTCCTGCGCGGAAAGGCTAAAGAAGTGCCTGTTGAAGAAATCTGTTCCGTTAAAATAAAAAAAATAATTGAAAATATGAAGCGAGCCTTGGGTTCTCAAGATGACGGTGTCGCTATTGCTGCACCGCAGATCAATGTGCCCCTGCGCATATTTGTTGTTTCGGGAAAAATATTTAAAACCGCGGAAAAAGCTACTCGGAAAAAGGACT
>DATBWL010000010.1:0-5108 GCA_036514795.1 Minisyncoccota bacterium | reverse complement strand
CGTGAAATGATTAAAATTCGTGCGTCTATTTTGTCTTATGTTTCAAAAACTGAGCAAAAGGATATTGAAAAAAGATATAAGAAACCTTCTGGTAAGGCTATAAAAACTATTCGAGCGCGCATTTAAATTCTATGGAATGGGATATCGGATTTTCTCGTAATTCCAAAAAGTTTTTAGAAAAGAATCATTTGAATGAGTCTTTTGCTATTGAGTATGTAAAATTATCAATAAATAAATTGAGTGGATTATCAGTTAATGTTCATATTAAAAAACTCTCAGGTAAGTGGGCTGGAGCGTATAGAATTCGCGTAGGAAAGATAAGAATAATTTGCTATTTTCATTTTGATCGTCAATCTGTACTTATAGAAGAAATAGATTTTCGTGGGAATATTTATAAATAACCCCAAATTCCACACTGGTAAGTATCTCAAAAAAGTTTTACGTATCCGTCCGTAGCCTTGCTTTGCTCGTCCGTAGTTTTATACGAAGGAGAGGCGAAGGAGGACGCAAATAAAAAACTCCGCTAGGTCTTGCCTAGCGGAGTTTCGTAGTAAGTTTACTTTATCGGAATATCACTGTAGTATTCCCAACATTTTTTTGGATCTTTTAATCTATTTTTAAATGCTGTATCATACTTCCTTGTAAAAGTTCCAAATATTAATTCAAGTGGCCACATAAAGAATAACTTAATTCCTAACTTTCTACTTTCTTTAAAATTTAGGATATAAACAGAATTGTATTTATTCTCCTTTTCATTTTCATCACTTGTGATAGCGATCATCAATCCGATGATGATATAAATTATGATTACTGCTTCCATTTGTTAAAGAATTTATATTGTGAGTGTTTTGATTTTTTCTGATTAGAATGATATCATGTATTCAATGAAAAGTCAAGTGTTTTTAAGCTTTAAAATTTGTTAAAATGCTAACCATGATAAACGACTATATTTCTAAAAATTTAAAGAAGGCAAGGTATAAATTGCTAAAAGATGGCACTTATTTTGCTGAAATTTCTGGCATTCGCGGAGTTTGGGCAAATGCTAAGAGTCTGGAAGATTGTCGAAGAGAACTTGCTGAATCCCTCGAGGGTTGGCTGCTCTTGAAAATCAGAATGGGTCAGAAAGTGCCGGGCTTTTCATTTCGATTACCCTCCTTGCGCAAAGTAAATGCTTAAAAATATTTCTTGGCGGAAATTAGTGCAAAAATTTCGCAAACTAGGTTTTTCTGGGCCGTATCCCGGCGGCCGGCATTTATTCATGACCAAAGGATCTCTTAAATTACGAATCCCGAATCCGCACAAAAGCGATATTTCCAAACATTTGCTTACGGAAATTTTACGGCAAGCCGATATTTCGAGCAACGAATGGAATGATGCATAATCATCCCAAATACCATACGGCAAACTTGCTCCGTGAGAGTTCTGCTCTTCTACGGGGTATCTCAAAAAAGTATTGAAAAGATAATTACCTTAAATTATGCACATGCATATAATTAGGTAATTTTATAAATATAAACATAAATAAAAAAAGCGGGAGAATTTTCTCCCGCCCATTATTATTTTTTAGTCTTTTCAGTCAATATCCCTGGTAGAATTAAAACCTCTTCTAGAGGTCTCATATCATTCACTTTTGTATAATTCTTCAATCTTACAAATATTCGCATCATTGAAAAACTATTAATAGCTTTTTTCTTTTTCATAACATATTTTGTTTTAATAATTGAACATTGAAAGTTTCTGAAATTTATAATATAGTAAATTAAATGAAAAGTCAACCCCGTTAGAAGCCGCTCCCGCTACAAAGGAGGGTGCTACGGTCACCTTGGGGCGACCTGCTTCTAACGGGGTCAAGATTTATGAATAAAAAACAATTACCCAACAATTTACCTGATAAACCGGGAGTATACTTTTTCCTGGATAACAATAAAAAGCCTATTTATATCGGTAAGGCTACTTCGTTGAGAGATAGAGTTAGAAGTTATTTTCCCTCGACTACGCTCGGGACAGGTCGGCTATGGGAATCTCGCGGCCCGCTGATTTTGGACATGGTCTTCAAGGCCAAGGGCTTGAAATGGCAGGAGACTGATTCTGTCTTGGAAGCTCTGATTTTAGAAGCCAACCTCATCAAGAAATATCAGCCTCACTACAACACCAAAGAGAAGGACCAAAAAAGCTTCAACTATGTCGGCATCACGCGCGAGCCTTATCCGCGAGTGGTGATCGTACGAGGCAAAGATTTGAATTCAAAACTCTCCTCAAGGTCGGACCTCGGGCTCAAAAGAGGACCGACCTTCTCCCGAGTTTTTGGGCCGTATACTTCCGGTTCGGCCTTGAAAGAGGCGCTGAAAATTATCCGCCGGATATTTCCTTTCTTTGATGATAAGTCTAGAGTGAAAGGCAGATATGAATTTTATCGTCAGCTCGGCTTGGCTCCGCAGGCGGATGACCGGAAAGCCTATGGCAAGAATATCAAGAACATCAAACTATTTTTTGAAGGCAAGAAATCAAGAGTCATTAAAAACTTGGAAAAAGAAATGAAGGCTCTGGCGAAAGAACACAAATTTGAAAGAGCGGGGATTGTCCGCAATCAGATTTTTTCGCTGAAGCATATCCGCGATGTTGCTTTAATAAAAGATGACTCCATCGCCAAAGAATTTTCTGGCGGACAAAACGGGTCCAGTGCCCGCGGGCGAAATTTCTTCGGCGATTCCGTTTTTAGGATAGAGGCATATGACATCGCTCACATGAGCGGAAAGAATATGGTGGGTGTGATGACTGTCATCCTCGATGGCCAAGTCGATAAAAATCAATACCGTAAATTTAAGATTCGCGGTTTTACTTCGGCGAATGATACTGGAGCATTGCTTGAAGTGCTCGAAAGGAGATTCTCCCACCCGGAATGGCCCTTGCCGAAGCTCATCGTGGTGGACGGCGGTAAGGCGCAGATCAATACTGCGCTGAAGTTCCAAGAACGAGTCGGACTCAGGATTCCTGTGGTTTCGGTGGTCAAGAATGAAAGACATAAGCCAAAAGGAATATTAGGGAATCCAAAGATGGCTCAAAATTTTGAAAAGGAAATACTCCTAGTCAACTCTGAGGCTCACAGGTTTTCTATTGCCTATCACCGGCTTGACAAAAGGCTTATGAATTAGGATAATACTCAGATATGAAGGATGATCAAGGCATCAAAGATCTAAAAGAAATAGAACAGCTTCTAGCTGAAACTAATAAGGCGATGGAGGAATATATCCGTTTGATTGAACATCGAAAGGTTTTTTATCAGCTCAAAAAATTGGGCCCAAATGGCGCCAATCAATCTCCGAATAAATAACATGCAAGAACGATTAGCCATTCCCAAAAATGAAAAGATTCATGTTCCGGAAGATAATCTGGAAAAGAAACTGGATAAACCGGAAGTAATTCAACTGTCTCAGGAAGAGTTGCAGAATAACGATCTCGAAAAAATATCCGGCAATATTGAGTTGCAATCAGAGAAGCTGGATAAAAATCAAAACAAGCTCAATGAAATTGCTTCCAATTTAACCCCAGAAGAAGGGGAGTTCATTAGCAAACAAGTTGAAAGCACTGAAGAAGGCCAGAACATACTGGCTAAAATCAAGGAAAAAACTCAAGCGCTCGCCAATGCTCATAAAAATATTGAGGAAAGATTGTCCGAGCAGTATAACCCTAAAGTTGTCAAAGCTATTGGTTCCGTTGGTAAGGCTTTGGGAGGTTTCGGAGGCATGTTGGCTGGACACGGAATAATGAGTGCTCCGGGCGCTGTACTTGGTGCCAAGACCGGTGGTTATGCGCTCCTAAAAGGTTTTGAAAGCATGGCCAAATATTTGCCGGCATCAGTGCAAGAGAAGATAAAAAAAAAGGAAAACGGCCGCGCTTCAATGGACAGTGCGCGGCATGATTCTGTTGAATCAGAAAAACAGGAAAAGATAAATGAGATTAAAGAAGGAGAAGCAGCCATCAATGAAAAACTACAAACCAGAGAAAAATTAAAAGAGGAACTAAATGGTATATCCGGAGAGATCGAAGCACTGCCGGAAACGGAAAAAAAGAAATTTATGGAAAGCTTGGAAGGGGATAAGGAAACTGTGTCAGCGACGGAAGGGATCAAATCAGTTTATGAGAAATATGTGAAATTTTACGAGGACTTTGAAAAGAAATATCCGCTCTTGGCCACCGGGGCTGAAGTAGCCGTTCACGCGGCCATCGGCCCGATCATGGAAAGTGTGGATGTTGGCAAGCAGGCCTTGCACGCGATAGAAGTCCTGGCGGCGGCGGGTGGAGCGGAATTTTTGACGGCCCATCTTGCCAATGTCAGCAATAGTATCAAGGAATCAATAAAATTTACGAAGAAAAAAATTGCAAGTTTATTTCAAGGTCGTAGGGTGGCCGCGGCGGTCGCCGTTTAAAAAAATAGTATAATAAAATTATGACAAATTTAGAAACACCAAATATCAATAATCAAAAACCAGCCAAAAAACTCGAGGAATTAAGCGTTGAGGAGTTGAATCAGATTAGCGCCAGTCAAAAAGAGTTTTCCGGCATTTTGGACGAGGAAAACAAGCAATTAAAGGGGTTAACGGAGACCTTGCGCGAGAAATTAAAGAAATTCAAAGAGTCCTCTAAAAGCTAGCATTTGGGGTTGACTTCATTTACTTCTAGTATATAATAGAACCACTGACTTTTATGGGGGAAATTGCGCTTTTTCGGCGCCTTTTCATTTGTGAAGGTCAGGTCCCCGCCAAAGGCGGGCAGGTCTTTGAAAAAATTATACAAGACTCACTACCTTTTTATCCAAAGGTAGTGTTTTAGAACAACAAGTCAGAAGTTTATGAATTTGAGTAAGTATTTAAAGTAATTTACGAGCTAGGAAAATGAAACAAAAAGAAGCGTTTACCCTGAGTGAAATCGAAGGGCTACTATATTTTATTTTGTTCCGTTTCTTTTAATTAGAGTTTGATCCTAGCTCAGGATGAACGCTGGCGGCGTGGATAAGGCATGCAAGTCGAACGGACTTTTCATAATTCGAGATGAGATTATATCAAGTCAAAGGTCGTGAAAAGTTAGTGGCGAACGAGGTAGTAATACGT
>DATBWL010000009.1:0-8341 GCA_036514795.1 Minisyncoccota bacterium | reverse complement strand
CCTCCGGTTCCCTTCTTCTCCACTTTTCCGCCACAAACCGGGCAATGTGATGGCATCTTAAATTTCTTCTCTTTGCCTGTACGCAAGTCTTTGAGTGATTCCACTACTTCGGGTATCACATCCCCGGCCTTTTGGATGACGACTGTATCGCCGACACGGATATCCAAGCGTTCAATCTGGTCCATGTTATGAAGCGTGGCCTTGCTGATCTTGGAACCCGCTACGACCGTCGGTTCAAAAACGGCGATCGGTGTCATCGCTCCGGTTCTTCCCACATTAATTAATATTTGTTTAATTGTCGTCGTGGCTTTCTCCGGCGGATATTTATAAGCGGCCATAAAACGCGGCGCCTTGCCGACCACTCCTAAAATATTTTGCAATTCCAATGAATCTACCGAGATCACGACGCCATCGGTGCCATAGGCGAACTTCGGCCGAAATTCTTTGATCTCCTTAATAAATTCTTCAATTTCTTTGAGATTTTTGCACTTCCTTTCATGCTTATCGATAATAAAGCCAAGCTCTCGGAGCAATTTATGCTTGTCGGAATGAGTAGTCAGCTGTACTTGGGAGCGAGGCTCCCAAGCGCGCTTGGGAGCCTCGCTCCCAAGTTGTATTTCCGCGATATCATAGGCAAAGAAATCCAAATGTCGTTCTTTAGTGAGCTGGGGATCAAGCTGGCGGAGCGAACCGGCCGCGACATTCCTGGTATTGGCAAATAAAGACTTCCCTTCTTTTTTATTCCCCTTGTTCAGCCTGTCAAAGACGGCCTTTGACATGACGCATTCGCCGCGGACTTCCAAATATTCCGGATGGGGGGCAGGTAATTTAAGAGGGATTGTTTCAATCACTTTCAAGTTTCGGGTTATGTCTTCCCCGATTTGGCCGTCCCCTCTGGTCGAACCGCGCACAAAAACGCCTTTTTCGTAAATTAAAGACACAGCTAAGCCGTCGTATTTCAATTCGCAGAAATAATTCCAGGCGTGAAAAGGACGGTCCTTTGGGACTTCTTTAAGGACCGTCCTTGAGAAGCCAGGAAGAAGTTTCAAAATTCTTTTTTCCCAAGCTTCTAAGTCTTCTAAACTAAAAATGTCATTCAAAGACAGCATAGGATTTTTGTGCGCCACTTTGGAGAATTTAGATAGCGGTTTACCGGCCACCCGATCAATCGAATCCACAATATCTTTAAATTCCGGATGCTGTGAGCCAATCAAGCGTAATTCACGAGTCAATGATTCATAGACATCATCGGTCACTTTGGGGTCATTCAAAACATGGTAACGATAGCGGAAATCTTGAATTTGATCGCGCAGTTTTTCTATTCTCTTTTTAGCCTCTTCTTTCGTCATAGAAAGAATTATAAAATGGATTCCTCGGGTGGTGGTGGAGGAGATCCACTAGTGGAGTAAGTCACTCCGATCGCACGTTCAACCAATCGAGGACTGAAGATTCCAGTTTGTTGCTGTGAAAGAAGACTGGAGCAAGAAACATTATAGCCAAGTGATTTAATGCTGGTTCCTAAATCGCTAGGATTTAATGGATCAATGACTGCGGCTTTATCGACTGTAACCACTGCGCAAGAGTTATTATTCAATTCTAAATTGAAAGAAAATGGGCTTTGGCCTGTTGAGGTAATCGGTGGTGCCTGATTAGCACAATTAAATTGTCCTGGACTTGTATCAAAAAGACTTTTGGTGTCCCAATAAAGCGCGCAATCGGCGCCAGTATCGGCTGCGTAAAAAGAAATATTGCCTTCTTTGGCGGAAGAAGAAAGAACTACTTCCTGATAAGAGATAGAGGTGATGCCAAGCGCGATGGCCAGAATTATTGATGAGATCAAAACGGTAAAAAGAACAGCAAAACCCCGAGTAGGTGTAAGGTTGGAGCTGTCAGCTTTCAGGAATTCTTTAAATTTTGATTTAAATATTTTCATATTATTTATAGTGAGCATAGTCGAACTATTGAATCCAATTTAATAGATTTTCCGAATAACTCGTTCTGTGTGTCGCCCCACCTTGATTCCAGGAAACAGTTGAAGTGATATTAACTTCCTCGCTTGACGGCTGTGCGACATCTGTAACGGTAATTTTTC
Organism: Minisyncoccota bacterium; assembly: GCA_036514795.1. Classification (GTDB taxonomy): domain Bacteria; phylum Patescibacteriota; class Minisyncoccia; order Phycocordibacterales; family UBA9973; genus DATBWL01. The sequence continues at coordinate 6,249 of DATBWL010000009.1, read as the reverse complement.
TAGTAAAAGGCGATGAAGTGGCACCAGTTGGATAAGTGTAAAATCCGTCTCCTGTGTCGGTGTAATCATAAAAAAGAGGACAACCGTTTTGATTTGGGCATGGACTGACGGTTAAAGTCTTTGGATCAATATCACAGCCAATTAATGAAATACATTTTCCTACGCCTTTTGTACCATCAGAACCACCAAGAAAGTCCGCCCAAGGACCAAGCAAGAGAGAATTGGTATCGCGAATATTGCGGACCAATTCCACCCCCTCTTGGGCCAGATAAGAGGCGATGAATTTATTCTTGGCGTAATTGGTGTTGGCGACACCGGAGCCAGTAACAGAGATAAGGGCGACAATGGAAGTAGAGAAAATCGCCAAGGCAACCAAAGTTTCGATCAAGGTAAAACCTTGGGTAGCTTTTAGGTTGTAGGTTGTAGGTTGTAGGAATTTTTTCATATTAAATATCAAGTAGTCTTTGCGAAACTGTCGTTTCTAAATTAAACTTAGATTCCAAATTCTTATATGTTACCGTTCCGACCAGCCTAATGGTAACGCGGGGTTGGAAAGTATCTGCAGGACCAGAGCCTATAACAGTGAAACCGGATTTAGCTAGTTCAATTTCCACCTCATCAGGAGTAATTGGCACAAAGTCATTACCGCCATTTTTTGATTTATAAATAGTATAGATGCTTGGCTTAGTCAAATTAGGAATAATTGAATAAACAATCTGGTCATTTAAATCTTGAGGTAACCCGGTTACACTTTCAAATGAAATAATTGGAGAACCATCTGTGCAGTCTTTCGGATCTTCAGTCAAAACGGGATTGCCTTCTCCTGTTGCAAAACAATGATAACTACTGCCTAATCTTAAATTCCTAGCCATATCTTCCATAATGAAATTAAGATTATCCATGACCGATCTCATGCTTTGAGCTTTCTTGTGGACGGCGCTGGTCTGGAGCACCGCCCCAGTGCCCAAGATCATGATGGCGGTAAATAAGGTCATCGCGATCATAATCTCGATCAAAGTGAAACCTTCATTGAATTTTTTATTTTTTATTGACATTGAGGAAAATCGGCTGAAATTGGGTTATTTTTAATTTCAATTTGCCCGGTTGACCAGACAATAATTGTTTTTTTTACTTGTTTAGGGGATGTAATCTCAATCCCAACCTTAGGAGAAAGAGAATCAGGAACTCCACCGACATAAAAATTAGCATCCGGAAAAGGTCTCCGGAAAGTAACAGTCAAGACATTTGGGCATGTGCTGACACTGACATCACCAACGGCTAATTTGCTAACAGTATCTCCCGTCTGAATGGTAATTCTGTCCAGACATTCACCAAGACCATTACATAAATTATCTTCATTAAGACCATTTTGCCCATAATCATTGGCGCCGTCAGCAAAAAAATCAAACTCTGATGGCTTAGTGGTATCAAAAACGATGCCATAACTTGGTTTATTGATGCCGAATAAAGCAGAACCGCCCGTACCGGATAAGGCTTGCGTCTGCGCTTTCTTTAATTGCAGGGCAATTTGGTTGGCTAAATTCTGAAGAGAAATGTTGGTGGAAAAACCGGTGAAATTAAAAAGAACCACGCCGGAGATAGTCGCGAAAATACCGATCACCACGATCAGCTCGATGAAGGTCATGCCACGATTTAATTTTAAATTCCTAATTTTCATATCAAAACACTAATGACTGAAATAAATTGGCAATTGAGCCCAAATCAAAATTACCAACTAGGGTGATAAAAGCGCCAGCAATCAGAAACGGCCCGAAGGGTATCTCGCTTTTCATTGTAAAGCCACTTTTTCGAAAAAGCAATAAAATGATACTAAAGAGCGCGCCGATCCAAAAAGCGAGCAAAACAACAACCAAGCCTTGAGAGAGGCCGAGCATGATACCCAAACCTAACACAATCTTGGCATCACCTAATCCCATCAGTCGTCCGTCGGAGAGTATCCAAAGCAGGGCGAAGGGGGCGGAAAGAAGCAAACCAGCCAAAATGCTTAAGATGATTTGCGAATCCAAAGCTCCGTTCATAATAATCGGGGCCAGAAGAGATAGAACGATGAAAGTATAAACTGGAGCGTTAGGAATAATTTTAAGCCGGATATCATAAACAGAAATCATAATTAGAATGCTGAAAATTGCCCAGTAATAAAATATTGGCACAAAATCCCCAACACTCTGGTGCGGCATAGAGGCGAAAATCGCAGTGAAAACAAATCCAGTGAGAAGTTCCACTATTGGGTATTGAAAAGAAATTTTGCTTCGGCACTTTAGGCATCTTCCCTTCTGAAAAAGAAAGCTCATGATCGGAATTAATTCGTACCAACCGAGCTCTTTGGCGCAGGACATGCAAAAAGAACGGCCACCGAAGCCGCGGCCGGTATTATGCCGATAAATAGTGACATTTAAGAAAGACCCGATGATCGCGCCCAAGACAAATGTGGAGATGATGAAAAACAATTCCATGCTGAAATTATACCATATAAACAAACCCCGGTTTAGGCCGGGGTTTGTTTATAAATAATTCAAAAGCCAATATTTATAGTTGGTTGTTTGGATTGGGGCCGTTACCTGATCCATCATCACAATAATCGGATACAACTGTGCCAAAACCAGCGAAGCCAGTGCTGTCAACACACCAATCTTTAGCCACACTTTTTAACTTAGCCTGGACGGCCCACTTATCGCCAGTTGGAGAAATCGCCGGTGGATTAGTAACATTCCCCGGACCTGACTGACCTTCAGCGTGTTTTAAAATAGCCATAACGGAAGAATCAGTCCCCATGCCTGCGTAAGTATTGCCATTATCATAAAACAATTCAGCGGCAGCGCGAAGATTGGATAAATCGCCCTTAATGGCCGCATCGGCGCCTTTGGAACGAGCAGAGTTAAGCGAGGCCAAAACGACAGACGAGAGAATGCCGATAATAGCGATAACAACCAATAACTCAATGAGGGTAAAACCTTGATCAGGTTTTAGGTTATAGGTTATAGGTTTTAGTAAATTAATTCCTTTAAACATAAATTTAATTAAATAAACTGATAATAAATCTATTATATCATACTATTCCCTGCAACCTATCCCCTATAACCTATTATTGAATTCCGCCGGCAATGTTGTAAATCGGCACTAAAACCGAGGTCAAAAGTATGCCGACGCCCAGACCCAAAGCGACGATCATGATCGGCTCGATCAAGCCGACCAAAGTGTCCACCGAGTCATCAACTTCCCTTTTATAGAAATTGGCCAAAGTTTTCAAGATTGAGGAAATAGCGCCGGTTTCTTCGCCGACTTTAATCATAGCAACCATGATCGGCGGCACCTCTTTATGCTTGCCCATCGAGTCTGAAAAGGACGCTCCACCCTTGACGGCTTCGCCAGCCTCTTTCAAAATATCCGAGTAAACACGATTACCGACAACTTCACTGGTGATCTCGATTGCCCGCACGATAGAGATACCGGAAGAAAGCATGGTATCCAAGTTGTCCGAAATTCTGGCCAGATAAAGTTTTTTGAAAAGTGAACCGAAACCCGGAAAATTAATCTTGACCCCGTCCAAATAATATTTGCCGCGATCGCTCCGTGAAAGCCGCCAAACATAAAGTACCCCGACAATCAAAAAGATAATAAAAAATATTCCATAATTAACAAAAAAGTTGGAAGTGGCAATGACAATCTTAGTATAAAACGGCACCGCCTGGCCGGATTCTAGAATAATCGCGGATAATTTCGGAATGACAACGGTAAACATCAATCCCATAACGGCAAAAAAAACGGCGATAACAAAACCCGGATAAATCAGGGCATTTTTTGTTTTGGACGAAAGCGCATATTGACGATCCAGATAATCAGCCAAGTAAACGAAGGTCTGATTGAGTTTGCCGGATTCTTCACCGGCCTTAACCATATTCACATAAAAATTTGAGAAGATATCAGAATGCTTGGACAAAGCGCCCGAAATAGGAACACCGGCCTGAATATCGTCAGTAATTTGGATAAGCTTTCGGGACAGCAGTTTATTTTCCACATTGGAGGAGAGCATAGTGAAGGCTTTAAGCGCCGAAACTTGAGCTTCAAAAAGAGTGGCAATCTGCCTCGAGAGAATGACGACATCTTTGACCGGTACGCGTTCAAAAAAAGAAATATTAAAAACAGATTTCTTCTCTCCCTCTTCTATAACCGAAAGGACGATCAATCCTCTTCTTTGAAGCGCCGAAACTGCCGAGTCTTTATTGGCCGCGTCAACTCCGCCGTCTTTGCTTTCACCTTTATCATTTACTGCTTTGTATTTAAATAGCATTTTTTATTTGATTAATCTTTCGAGCGCTTTAGGATTAATAGAATTTAAATTAGCGTTTTCCATGCTAATTTCTCCGGCTTGAACCAAATTAACGAGCGACCGATTAAGATCTATCATGCCGCTCTCCGAACCAGTCTCAATGACCACATCGATCTCGTGCGTCCTCTTCTCGCGAATCAAATTACTGACAGCATTGTTGTTAATTAAAAGCTCATAGGCGGGCACCAGTCCGCCAGCCACTCGCGGAATCAAACGTTGCGAGAAAATACCTAAAAGTGACGAAGCGAGCTGGACGCGGATTTGATCCTGCGCTCCCGGCGGGAAGGAATCTATAATGCGATCGATTGTCTGTGAAGCATTATTAGTATGTAAAGTGGAAAAAACTAAATGTCCCGTCTCGGCGGCTGTGACAGCCGCCGAGATCGTCTCCGGACTTCTCATTTCTCCAAGCATGATGACATTCACATCTTCACGAAAAGCGGCTTTGAGCGCTGAAGTAAAATCTTTGGTATCTATATTGACTTCTCTCTGATCGATGATCGAACGTTTGGATTCAAACGTAAATTCAATCGGATCCTCAATGGTGATGATATGCTCGGCGCGCTCTTCGTTAATCAGGTTTAGCATGGCGGCCAGCGTCGTCGACTTGCCTTGACCGACCGGGCCAACCACTAAGAAAAATCCTTGTTTCTTTCTGGCAAAAATTTCCAGAAAAGAAGGCAGTTTAAGCTCGGCAATGGACTTAACCTTGGGAATCAAGCGAAGCGCTATGGCGACCTGGCCTTTGTGAAAAAAGGCATTACCGCGAAGCCTAGCTTCTCCTTTAAAATCATAAGCGAAATCAATTTCCTGATTAGTCATAAATGACTCCATTCTTTTCTTGTCTAAAAGCACGGTCAAAATTCCCATCATGTCTTCCTTGGAGAGAATGGGCTGATTGACCAAAAAGATAAGCCCGCCGGCGATCCTAATGGCCGGCTGACGGATCGCCGAAAGATGCAGGTCCGAAGCATTCTCGCGGATCATGGTGGTAATCAAATCATCTATAACTTTTTGATAATCCATAATTAAGTTATTTTATCTTTTCTTTTACTTTTTGTTCCAACCGATTAAATCGGATCAATAAACCGTCAAATTCATATCTAGCCACAAAACGGTCGCCAACATCCAATATGTCGCGGCGGGCAAGCTTGATCTCTTCTTCAACTTTATCAAATCTTTTATCAATACCTTCAAATCTTTTATCAATACCTTCAAATTTTTTATCGTGACCATCGAGTCTTTTATTAACACCATCAAAACCCTTAGCGACCATAATAGCCAAGCCGTCTATCGTCACTTTTTTACTTCTCCTCAATACTTTTTTCATGATTTCATTATACCCCAAACAAGCTTAGTTATACAATCAGATTATCCCCATACTTTTCTTCAATTTCCAGCCACTTCCATGCCCCAACATCCAAAAACCCCCTAGCAAGGACGGTCCTTGCCGCAGGACGAAAGTATATCAAAAAAAAGACCCTCACATCTTTTATAAGATGCAAGGGTCAAAGGTTTTAAGATTCAAAACAAATTAAACAAAAGAATTAAAAGTCAAAATTTCAGTTGCGGGAAAGCACCTTATAGCCACCGTCCCAGCCGTCAAGGTCAGAGCAGAAGCAGCGCCACTCGCGAAAGTCAGAGTCCCAGCGCACGAACACGGCACGGACAACACCGTCATCGCATTTCATATAGCCGATAATAGTTGCGTAACCGTTAGTGAGCAGTGTGCCGGATTCACCTTTGGGCTGTTTGCCGGTGAGATCCGCAATCGTGTGAAGAATTTCCTCGCGGGTCATCAATTTTCCCGACTGCTCATTGATCCCCAGCTCTTCCATGATGTCTTTATCATAAGTCGTCTCTTTAAGAGAGTGCTTGGAAAAAGACATTTCAGGAATTGC
>DATBWL010000008.1:0-5452 GCA_036514795.1 Minisyncoccota bacterium | reverse complement strand
TAAAGTTGAAAGTTATGAAAGAAATACTAAAACAAATTTTAATATCAATACTTAAGTTTGAAGCCAAACTCATTCTTAAGAAATACAAGCCCAAGATCGTGGCCATTACCGGCTCAGTCGGCAAAACTTCCACCAAAGACGCTGTCTATGCCGCATTATCCCGATTTTATTTCGTCCGAAAAAGCGAGAAAAGTTTCAACAGCGAGATTGGTTTGCCTCTCACGATTTTGGGAGTTCCTAATGGATGGAATGATCCAGTCGTCTGGCTGAAAAATATTATAGAAGGCCTAGAATTGATTTTCACAAGAGAAAAATATCCGGAATGGCTCGTTTTAGAAATCGGCGCTGATAAACCGGGAGATATCAGAAATGTCGCAAAGTGGCTTTATGCCGACGTTGTTATCATCACCAAGATCGGCCGGACGCCTGTTCATATAGAATTTTTCAAGTCACTCGGTGAATTAATTGACGAGAAGGCCAGCTTACTGCGAGCCGCCAAGAAAGAAGGATTAATCGTTTTGAACGCCGACGATTCGGCTGTCTTCGAATTAAAAAATAAAACCAAGAACAAGGTGGTGTCTTATGGTTTTAATGATGAAGCGACCCTCTCGGCATCCAATTCTCAAATACTCTATAAAAAAAGCAGGAAAAAAATCAACCCGCCACCTGATATTCCGGATGGCATCAATTTCAAAGTTAATTATGGCGGTAGCAGTCTGCCGGTTTTGATTGAAGGAGCTTTTGGGCAAAACCACATATATGCGGCCCTGGCGGCTTTGGCCATGTCTTGCGGTCTTGACTTGAACATGGTGGCTTCCGCCGATGCTTTAAAGAATTATGAAATTCCGCCCGGTAGAATGAAATTAGTAGAAGGAGTGAAGAATACTTTGATCATAGATGACACTTATAATTCGTCGCCTGCGGCTGCCGAGGCGGCCCTAGAAACGCTTAAAGATATTAAAACCCCTCGAGCGGGCTCGGGGCAAGCTAAAAGCAGAAAAATAGTTATCATGGGGGATATGTTGGAACTGGGCAGGCATACAGAGGAAGAGCACAAAAATATCGGCAAATTGGCGGCCAGAGTCTCGGATATTTTGGTGACTGTCGGCGTGCGAGCAAGATTTATCGCTGAAGGAGCCTTAAACGAAGGGCTCACAGAAAAAAATATTTTTCAATTTGAAGATTCGCGCAAGGCCGGAAAATTTGTTGAGCAATTGTCTGAAACAGGGGATATAATTTTAATTAAAGGTTCGCAAGGAGTCCGCATGGAGCGGGCAGTGGAAGAGGTAATGGCTCATCCGGAGAATAAAGAAAAGCTCCTCGTGCGCCAGGACCCTGAATGGGCCAACAGATAAACCGTCAACCTGCCAGGTTGACAGGTCTTGCCTAAAAGTGCTTTTTGTGGTAATTTGGTTGAAAATCAACTGATCTTTCAACAATTTAAATCTATTTACCATGAGCAAGAAAAAGAGCAAGAAACTGCCTGATATTTATGTCGAACCGATTGACCGCGTTACCGAAGTATCCATACGCAATGAAATCCAAGAGAAAGGAGATTTCGTTTTAGAGCAGCGTAGCATCCCCTTAAGGATAAACGGAGAAGAAAAAAATGCGATCTATGTCACCAAAAAATTTTTGGAAGACATGGAGAAAAGAAAAAGCCAGGTCGGACTTGATTACAATATCTATACTTTGAGCCGGAATGGAAGGTACCTTAATCTTCCGCGTGGCTTAGGGCTAAAGATTGATAGTCGAATCAAAAAAGAAAAAGATCGGTTGAACAAGCAACTCAAAGAAATGGTTGCAGAGAAAGGTAAAAAATAGTGCTGACCTCTATAAAATCCCCAAAGTCATAATGGCTGCGGGGATTTTTTTTACATGTGACCTTACCGGGATTTGAACCCGGGTTTCATGGATGAGAACCATGTGTCCTAGGCCAGGCTAGACGATAAGGCCATTTAGTAAAGAATATAGAATCCAAGACCAATAATCAAGTTTGACTTAAGGGCGCCGTGGAGTAATATGAACCTAGAAATTGATATTTAACAAATTCTAAACAAAAAAAAGGGCTATGACTTATCAAAACCTTACATCGGAAGAACTTTCGATCTTGATCAAGTATGTCCGTCCCGAATTCAAAAATTGGGCTTGGCATTCTTTCATTCAAGGTCATCTTGACCTGCTTATTCAAGGAATAATGCGGGCAGGCAAGGCCGGAAGCAGGGCCGAATCACTGCTTTATTTGGAGGAGTATCAGAAGACATTGCCCCAAAAGGACAAAGTCACCTGGGGAGATGTCGCCAAGACATCGAGGAATCAAAGATTATCGAAACTGCTCTCCGAAATTATTACCGGAGAAAGAAATTCATCGGCTTACGACAAATCAAGGTATCACGGGATTATTAGCCACGTTGCTATACCGGAGCTGTTTTCAGGCAATCTGCTTAACATGGAGAAGATTTCGCGCGGCAAATTGCAGTCGCCGGAGCAGCTTGAGATTTTCCATAACGGAATATCTCTTGAATTGCTTCGCCTGGATAAAACAAAATCCGTAAAACTGCTGAGGCGCTATGAATCACTCAAACTCATTGAGTACGCTGAAGCGTATCTTGAAAAAGTGGAGGAAGACGTGAGAAAGGGCATGTTGCCACATCAAAGCAAAAGCTTTCCGCAATTGCGCGAAAGCTTGCGGCCGATATTCGAGGAGTACATGCAGAAAATTCTGACGAATGAACTCATGGAAAACGAATATCTGTCTTCTCATACTTTTATGACATGGGCAAAGGCCCTGACTTGCTACAAGTACAGCGGCAATCTGGCTTTCTTTCGCGAAGTACCAGTTTTAGCGAATGCTTACGATCTGGGCGCGGGGCGGATAGACGCCCTGTTTGTCAGGACGATTGATGGAAAGACACCGGACAAGGCGCAGACAGAGAGGGTTAAAGCTATGACAAAAAGACAATTTCATTCGGTCGGACACCTGATGAATACGCTTCTCCGCGCTTTTGGAGACAAGATTGAATTCAAGATTACGGACTGGAAATTTGCCGTAGGAGACGGGGAAAGAGGTATGCGTTCGCAGATGAATGTGGTTAAGGTGAAGGACGTGGAGGATCGCCCGCTTGACGGACATGAAAGGCAGATCAAGCGCTATCTTTCTATGGCCATACTTTCACACTCGCTTTCTTCTTTGCGTCACATTGACGAGGTGGAGAAAATCTGGGAGACGAAATCATTCAGCATGAAGGGCGAAATCGCCTATTTTTTCCCGGACAAGCAAGTTTTTCACGATGTTGTTCTGACTCCAGAAGAAATAAAGCTGGTTTTTCAGGAACAAGTCGTATCAAACTTTGTGAGCGCGAAGCGCAGGGCGACTTTCCGTCATACGAGTAATGCGCTTTTTAATCACGCGATAAATCTTGTGAATGAGAATGAGAAGAAAATTCCCGGCAAAAGCACACAGCTTTTTATGGAAGAAGTCATCCCAGCTCCCAAGATACAAGTTTCATCCGTAATTGAAAGATATGTGGAGCGCAAATTTGCGGACGAGCGGGGCTTGATAGAAATCGTGGGCACAGACAGGAAAGGAGAAAAAATCCTTGAAATGCACCTTGACCGAGTTATCAAGGCGATCGAAGACGGGTATGTTCAAAAAGCGAGAGGCTTCGATAGCGCCCGAAAAATACTCGTATGCTGCATTCTTCACGAGGAGAAAACTCCTTCCATGCACATCACTTACAATAGGGGCTTTAAATGCTTCGGTTGCGGTGCTCATGGCCGTTTTGCCACAGATTCCATACCGGAAGATGTGCATGTCGTCATTCAGCCGCTTAAGGTTTTTGATCAGGAGAATAGGGCCACTCAAAAACTTGTAATCAAGCAGAGGCATCGGGAGATAATGCTGGTAGCTCAAGAGCTTCTTTCAGGAGCGTTCTTGGGAAGCAGGGGTAGCGAATATATTGCCCGTTTTCCGGATCCGCGAATACCAAACAGCGGACGAGGACTTGATCCTGAATTATCTCATCAATTTGGAGCAGGCTTTGGCACTTTAGGCCTTATACCAGGGTTACTGGAGAGAGGTTTTAGTTATGGCGAGCTTCTTGAGCATGGCTTCCTTAGGATTTCACCAAATGTCCGGGAGCAAAGCAGAGTTGTAGAGCTCTTGATAAAGCACGGTTTTAAATTGAATGAAATAGCGCGCCCTGATTTTGTTAAGAAAGACGGAGAACTTGAGAGAGTAAACGGCCTGCCTTATTCCGAGCTTAACGAGAGGCTGACTTATCCTTTGGAAATAGGGGGCATCATCAACAGTTTCTACGGGCGCTCGATTATTCCGAATTGCTCCCCAAACTTCGCTCATCGCAAGCTTTCAAACGAGCACAACGGCATGCCTCACGGAGCTTTTAACATGACCAAGTCTATGCTTTCCGGAGCGACTGAAATACTCGTCACGGAAGCACCCATAGATGCGGATACGTTCATGCAAAAAAGCGATTGCAAGGCGGACACGGCAATAATTGGCGTGAATAACGATGTGCTGTGCGAGGAGCTGGCTGGATTTTCAGGCAATATCATTCTTGCTCTCGACAATGATATCGGCAAAAAAAGAAATACCGGAGCTGAAGAAACAATCAAGTTTACGGAGAAGCTGAAGTACAAGGGGTTCAAAGGGCAAATCTATGATTTCACAGCTGGGATGGTTAAAAATAATCCAGCGGTGAATTACAAAGATGCCAATCGATACTGGACTGATTACAGAAGGCCGATTTCAGTTCTTGAAGTAACCAAAAACGCGTAAGCAACTTTAACTTTATAGTTAAAGTCAGCTACGCGTTTTTTTAATTTTACCTTAGGCCTTGTCTGTTTATATTAGTCTGATACAATCTTTGCAGAAATTCCTTAACATAAACTAATACTATTCAAAATGAAAAAGAAGTATTTCATCATGAGCCCCTTTGAATATAAGGGGTATCCTAGGTCTCAGGAAATAAGCGGAAAAGGTCTTAATCAATCCATCGAAGCTTTAGCGAGAATAACAGAAAAGGCTCAACCCTTTGTCGTAGAAAAAAGTATGATCATAAAAATTCATCATGCGTCAGATCCAGTGGCACAACTGTCAGCCGAACAACTTTGTGGCGATTTGATTAACGCAGGATATAAAAATGCTATATCCTCAGAATTAACGGCTAATGAAAAATTGACCGATGATTTTATCACGGACAAAATTGATGAAGCGGAATTGATAGACGGTTCCCATAAAATTCCCGTGCTTTGCGGGTTCATCTCCGATGGCTTAACGGAAGTGATTCGTTTTGAAGAAATCAAAGTTTAAATATGTATGCCAAACACTCCGACAATCTCGGAGTGTTTTTATGTTCTTTATATCCACTAACTTAATAAGTGCGGAGATAGTGGACATTGGGATTCTGTTAAATCTTGCATATGCGGAAAA
>DATBWL010000007.1:0-6358 GCA_036514795.1 Minisyncoccota bacterium | reverse complement strand
TTCAATAATGCTTGCCAAAGAATTCTCAGTATCCAGATTCTCAAATTCTGAGATCTTTTCTCTTCCAATCCTTCTGGCAATGCTGTATTGATTATGTCCTCCTGATTTGGGCGGCACATCAACTAAAATAATTGCTGTCTTTTCTTTAGATTTTTCAGCCGTCACCAGAGTAACCAGATAAGACTCTCCGTTTTTCATGATGTAGTAGCTTTGAACTACAAGTTTTACTGTGTCGTCTTCAGGCCTTTCAATTTTTACCTCAAATACACAACCTTGATTTTCCTCATCTAAGTCGTAGCCATAGAATGCAGCGTCATTAATGTCTGCCGGCAATCTAATTTCTATACTTTTATCGAAAATCAACTTGCCTAAATTAAGATGCGGAATCGGATCTTTGTTTACAGCCAGACCCCTAAAAATACCGTTTGGCTTGATTGTGAATGTTTTCATATTTTTAATTTTTAAGGAACCAACCGGTCCCAAGGTTTATATTCAGAAAATCTGTTTAGATGATAACATAAAAACGTCCCCATGTCAAGGTTTTTTCATCAATAAAAAATCCCTACATGCTAAAAAGTGGACACATTTGTGTCCACTTTTTTGGGTACAGATCAAAGAGATGGTTTTTAAATTTAGTGTTTTTTTATCTCTAACGATCTAAGGTTGGGCCGAAACACGCTCGCGCAATTTCTCCCTTACATAATGTTCCAAGATCACTTGAGCTACAATCTGGGGTACCGGCCATAACTTGAGATATACAAACAGCTATTTCTGGTGGAATATTATCTCTTACAAACTGCCCGCCGGCTGGCTTGGTGGCAGCTCCGATAGCCCACATAGCTAATGCACCAATGACGATACCTATGACCAATGTGCCCCAATTAAACTTTTTTTCTGGCATAAATTTTAAAATTAAATTATTAATAATAAACGACTTTAGTTTAATCATATACTGATTTGAAATACTGTCAATAGGGCGGTTAAATCCCAAAAATAAAAGCCATCCTGGATTGTTCAAAGGATGGCTTTTTTATCTTTTTATCAAGTAGCGGCTGCCACACGAATATTTTCTGTTGCTGGCTGCTTATTTGACTGCAAATTTTGATAACATCTTTCAACGGTGGGAACATACAATGAGTACTGCGGAATTTGTTTTGGGTGCCGGCTTATCGGACCCTTCCACATTAATTCTTTCACAATTCTGACTGAATCTCCTTGCGGGGATAATTCAATGAAACATTTGCGCATTTTGAGATAATCAAAATTTTTGATTGCCACTTCCACTGCCTCATTGTGGGTAAGGTAGGACGCATAATTAGATCCTTGATCAAAATCTTCATCAAGTTCCTCCCCGTTTACTTTACAATAAATTTTGTTTTCATTTCGCGAGGGAGCATACTCTCTGCATTCAAAGTGAAATTCTGACTCATGGGGAATAATTTCTTGGGGAAACTTGCCCCAGCTTGAAAATTTCAGTTCAGCGAGTGATCGGTCAATCCGAAAATCTCCCAATCTGATTTTCAATCCGGCCGGATCTTTGCCCCGGAACAGGGCTTTAACTTTAAATCCCTGTTTATGGATCGCTATGATTCTTTCTTCGTTTTGCCTTCTTTCTCTAGCCAGAACATCTTCCAGCAGAGATTTACCGAGAATAAACCGTTTGATAATTATTTGCATAAATATTTGGTTTTGGTGGAACTGATGGTTTAAGACCTACAGTAAATAGTAACAAATGAAAACGATTTTGTCAAATTAGACATCAATATTCGCCATTTTGGCGTGGGTTTGGATGAATGATTTGCGGGGCGGAACTTCAGAGCCCATCAACATATCAAAGACCTTGTCGGCGTCTCGGGCGTCGGCAATGTTTACTTGCTTTAGCACTCTCCTGGCCGGATCCATGGTCGTCTCCCAAAGTTCATCCGGATTCATTTCTCCGAGACCTTTATAGCGCTGAATGATGATCTTAGGGGATTTTTTATTTTCGCCCTCCCTTCCCTCGACTTCCCTCGACTCCGCTCGGGATAAATCGCTCGGGATTTCGGCTTCTTCTGAAGCCTCAACGATTAATTCCTGAAGTTCCTCAGGCTGGGCCTTGCCTATTATTTTATTTCTTTCTTCGTCAGAATAAGCATAGGAAATTTCCTTACCTTTCTTGATCTTGTAAAGCGGCGGTTGAGCAATATAAATATGCCCGGCTTCAATGATGTGCTTGAAATAGCGGTAGAAAAGGGTCAAAAGCAAGGTCCTAATATGCGCTCCATCCACATCGGCATCGGTCGCGATAATGATCTTGTTGTATCTGATCTTAGAAATATCGAAGGTATCGCCTATTGATGTGCCTAAAGCAATAACCAAAGATTTCACTTCTTTCGAAGCCAGCATTTTGTCTATGCGGGCGCGTTCCACATTCAAAATCTTTCCGCGCAAAGGAAGAATAGCTTGAATGCGGCGGTCTCTACCCATCTTGGCCGAGCCGCCGGCGGAATCTCCTTCCACGATGAATAGCTCCGCTTCTTCCCTATTTCTGGTCTGACAATCGGCCAATTTGCCGGGCAAAGTCATCCCTTCCAGCGCGCCCTTTCGCAATATGGAATCCTTGGCGGCCTTGGCAGCCTTTCTCGCCTTCATAGCTAAAATCACCTTACCGACAATGGCTTTAGCGTCATCAGGATTCTCTTCAAAGAAACTGGCTAAGGCTTCGCCAAAAGCCGTCCCCACCGCGCCTTGGGCCTCGGGAGAACCAAGTTTGCCCTTAGTCTGACCTTCGAATTGAATCTCGCGCAACTTGACCGAAATGACCGCCGTGATGCCCTCCAGCGCGTCTTCGCCGGTTAATCCCCCTTCGGATTCTTTCATCAGTTCATTCTTCTTAATATAGCTATTCAGAGTGCGGGTCAGAGCCATCTTAAAGCCGGTCACATGCGTGCCGCCTTCTTGAGTATAAGTATTATTGGCGAAAGGCACGATGCGTTCAGAGATATCGTCCACATATTGGAGAGCGACTTCAACCTGGACATCGCCTTCTTTTTTGTCCACATAAAAAATATTTTCATGAATCGCTTTCTGCGTCAGGTTGTAAAATTTAACTAGCGATGCCAGTCCCCCCTCAAAGTAAAAAGACATGGAAGGCGCTTCTATTCCTAATTCGCTGAAATAAAAAATGTCGTCACTTTCTTTCAAGACCGGCAAATTAATTTTACTCTTGCCCTCATATTCACGGGCATCAATAATCGTGATGCGTAAATTTTTGACCAAGTAGGCCTGTTGGCGCATCCTCGATACTATCGTATCGAAATTAAAACTTGGCATCTCTTTTCCGCCAGAGGCGGATCCGCCTTTGGCGGAGAAAATTTCCGTGTCAGGGGTAAAAGTAATGATAGAGCCGTTTTGCTTTGAACTGCCAACTTTTTTGACAGCATACTTTTTCTTGCCTTGAGAATATTCCTGAATATATTTTCCGCCATCACGGTGAACTTCGGCTTTGGTATAAGAAGAAAGCGCGTTGACGACTGAAGCGCCGACGCCGTGAAGTCCGCCGGAAACTTCATAACCCTCGCCTGAAAATTTTCCTCCGGCGTGAAGCACGGTCATGACTGTCTCCAAGGCCGAGACTTTAGTTTTTTTATGGATATCGATCGGAATGCCTCGACCATTGTCCACGACACGCACAAAATTCCCGGGCAAAAGAGCGACCTCGATATGATTGCAATGTCCAGCCATGGCTTCATCTCTGGAGTTGTCAAAAATCTCCCAGACCAAATGGTGGAGTCCTTCAATGCCCGTTCCGCCGATATACATACCAGGGCGCTTCCTGACCGGTTCCAAGCCCTCTAGGACCTGAATTTGCTCGGCTCCGTATGACTTAACCTTCTTTTCACTGTCTTTATTTGTTGGGCTATTTGAGACCATTTTACCCTTGTATTATATCAACAAATGAGGACAAATGAAAGCCTATTTTAGGGCTTTTATATGGTCCGAATGCAGTTGATATATGGTAACCCATATAGCAAGATTTACCTGATTTGCCAAAGGGAATTTTGGCCGATTTTAGCGCTAATTTGGGCCATAATGGCGTTGATTTCCTCGTCGGTCAAAGTCCTATCTTGAGACTGAAAAACTAAGCGATAAGCGTATGAAGTTCGGCCCTCCCCGCCCGAACGACCGGAGTCGTCCGGTCGGGCGGGTTTAGTGAACTTATCAAACAATTTCGGCTCCCTAGCTAGCAACTCTCCAGCATTTTGCTTTATAACTTTAAAAACTTGATCACTTTCAACTCCATCAGGCATCCAAACTGCGATGTCTCTCGAGATGAAAGGATAGATAGAAATCGGTTTATACTTCACATCTTCGGCTGATTGTACAAATGATAATTCTTTAGAGATATCTTTAATGTAATCACCAAGCTTCATTTCTTTCACTTCTTTTTTGTCTCCATAAGCGACATGGATCTCTTCCCTAAACGCTTCTTTAGAAGCGTCGGGCGATTCAGCCTCGCTGGATTTAGCCTCATCCTTGCCAAACACCGAGCCGATTTCAAAAACTTTCACCTCATTGGCATCGAGCAGTGGCAGATTTTTGATATTCAAATTTATGCTCTCTTTCAGGCCGTCCGACAAATTGGCACGCAAAAACTTCTTGTCTTCTGCTAAAGGGTTGGCGAGCTCAACTTTACCCTTGTTTTGAAAAGTATAAGTATAGACTTCCGAATAACCTTCCGAGAGTAATTGCCTGCGGGCCTGCTCGATCTTTAAGAAATTAGCATCGTGAGACACGCCGCGTCCACTTGGACGCGGCGTGTCCAAGTGGGCTGGAATCTTTTCATAACCATAAATCCGAGCGACTTCTTCAGCAATATCTTCTTTAAGATTAATATCCCGTCTTTCTATTGGCGGCACCACTTCATAGAAGTTCGGCTTCTTTGAATTCTTGAAGCCGGACTTCTTGAATTCAAACCTCAGTTTCCGGAAAATGTCTTCTATCTCTTTTTCTTTGATTTTAAGGCCGAGTAGCCTATTGATATCATCTTCTGAAATAGAGATCTGAGGCGCTACAGCTTTGTTGGGATAAAAATCAATGACATCAGAAGCCAAATATCCGCCGGCAATTTCTTTGACTAGAAATGACAGATAATCCATGGCGATCTCCGCCAAAGTCGGTGAAATGTCCTTTTCAAACCGTAGGGATGCGTCAGTCCGCAGGCCTAAACTTTTTGAAGTCTGGCGGATATTGATCGGATCAAAATTGCAAGCCGAGAGTAGAACATTTTGCGTATTGTCATCGATGCCCGAAACCGCTCCCCCTTTAATACCGGCAATATCCAGCGCTTTTTCTTCGTCGGCGATGACCAGCATTGATTCATCTAAAATAAATTCTTTGCCATCCAAAGTCTTCACTTTCTCTCCATTTTTCGCATTTCTAATTGTGATTTGTTTAGAAATTAGAGATTCGGATTTAGAGTTTCCTTCGATCTTGTCAAGATCGAAGGTATGCACCGGCTGACCGGTCTCCAGCATGACGAAGTTCGCTATATCCACGATATTGTTGATCGATCTTTGGCCGACCGATTCCAGCCGATTCTTGAGCCACTTGGGCGACGGGCCGACAGTGACCCCGATCGCCACTCTTTTCATCGCCCGACGGCAATTTTCCGACTTAACTTTTAAATTAATAAGCCCTGAAGTTTTAACCGCTTCATCTCCTTCCACCGGGAAAATCATCGGCTTGACCTCAAGGCCGGTCAAAGTACCGACTTCTTTGGCGATGCCCCAATAGCTCATGCAGTCGTGCGCCCGATCCGGCATCACTTTCACATCTAACAACCAATCTGTTGGAGGACACGCCGCGTCCTTGGACGCGGCGTGTCCAATTGGAGTGATCGAATCTATCTCGAAAGCATGCATAGTGATCAGATCAGCCAGTTTTTCTGGTGTTGGCAGTTTTTCTTCGAAATATTCTTGTAACCAGGCGTAACTTATTTTCATAATTAAAACTGATCTGTGAGTCTTAAGTCTCCCTTGTAAAATAACCGCACATCGTCGACGCCGTATTTGAGCATGGCGAAGCGATCGACGCCACCGCCGAAGGCAAAACCGTTCCATTTTTTCGGATCATAGCCGACATTCTCCAGTACTTTCGGATGCACCAAGCCGGCGCCCATGACCTCGAGCCACTTGCCTTTGAATTTGATATCCACTTCCACTCCGGGCTCAACGAATGGAAAATATGAAGGACGGAAGCGGATCTCCACATCACTGCCCAAAAACTTTTCAAAAAATTTCTTGATGACACCCTTCAACTCTGCCAGTGAGACATCCTTGCCTATATATAGACCTTCCACTTGATAGAACTGCGCTTC
>DATBWL010000006.1:0-13630 GCA_036514795.1 Minisyncoccota bacterium | reverse complement strand
TGTGGTAATTACCGGCAATGAGGTCAATGAGTATTTTAAAGTCTTAATGAAGGCCATGGAATTAATTTTTCCTGATTTGGCTAAGAAAACTGTTCATATTTCGCACGGCATGATGAGGTTGCCTTCCGGCAAGATGTCTTCTCGCACAGGAGATGTTATCACAGGGGAGTCGCTGATCAATCAAGTGCAAGTGTTGGTCAAAGAGAAAATAAAAGACAGAAATTTACCAGCCAAAGAATCATCTACGATAGCTACTCAGGTCGCCATTGGCGCTATTAAATATTCCATCCTCAAGCAGGCTCCGGGCAGGGACACCATTTTTGATATAGAGAAATCGATTTCCTTTGAAGGCGATTCCGGGCCGTATTTGCAATATTCTTATACTCGAGCAAGATCAATACTTGCTAAAGCTCAAGAAGAAGGAATAAAGAGTAAAGACTTGGGAGTTCGACTCCCAAGTGAATTAGAACGCCTGTTGTATAGATTTCCGGAAGTGGTTGAAAAAGCTCAAAAGGAATACGCACCGCATCATGTGCTGACTTATGTCACCAACCTCGCTCAGGCTTTCAATACTTTCTATGGACAGGAGAAGATCGTGGACAAAGATGATCCAGCCTCTCCATACAAAGTCGCCCTGACCGAAGCCTTTTCTATCGTCCTCAAAAATGGCCTATATTTATTGGGCATTCAAGCTCCAGAGAAAATGTGATAAAATAGGTTATTATGACTCCAACTGGTAAAAAGCCCCTCGATGAAGCTCGGGGTAAATCTGAATTGGCCAAGAAGGAAGAACAGATCTTGGAATTCTGGGCGAAGAATAAAATTTTCGAAAAATCCCTCAATAAACCTTCGCCGAAAGGAGAGTTTGTTTTCTATGAAGGTCCGCCGACGGCTAATGGCCGTCCAGGCATTCATCACTTGATTCCGCGTGTCTTTAAAGACGCCATCCCGCGCTATAAGACCATGCAAGGCTTCCATGTGCGTCGGAAGGCGGGTTGGGATACTCACGGATTGCCCGTTGAATTAGAAGTGGAAAAGACACTTGGCCTTAGATCAAAGAAGGAAATAGAGGGTTATGGCATTGCAGCCTTTAATGAAAAATGCAAAGAAAGCGTCTGGAAGTATCAAGATGAATGGCAAAAATTTACGACACGCATCGGCTATTGGCTTGATCAAGAACATCCTTATGTTACTTACCATCCAGAATATATTGAATCACTTTGGAATATAGTAAAAGAAATAAATAAGAAAAATTTACTTTATAAGGACTATAAAGTTTTACCATGGTGTCCAAGATGCGGCACGGCTCTTTCTTCACATGAATTAGCGCAAGGCTATCAGGATATTAAAGATTTATCTGTTTATGTGAAATTTAAAGTTATCGGTCAAGACAAGACTTTTATTTTGGCTTGGACGACGACGCCTTGGACCTTGCCGGGCAATGTGGCACTGGCAGTTGGCGCAGATATAGATTATGTGAAAGTAGAAACAGTCGGTGAATTTTTGATTCTAGCTAAAGAGCGGCTGTCTGTTTTAAATACTGAATATAAAATTACCGCAGAAATGAAGGGTAAAGATTTGCTTGGATTTGAATACGAACCGCTCTATTCATTTCTTGAAGACGCTTTTTATAAAAAGGACTCCCCTTTAATGAATTCCCAAGGGGAATCCTTGAAGAGGGCATTCAAAGTTTACGAAGCCGGTTTTGTTACGACGACCGATGGTACCGGTGTCGTGCATACGGCGGTTATGTATGGTGCGGATGACTTTGATCTGGGAACTAAGATAGGTTTGCCAAAATATCACCTCGTCAACGATGATGGTACCTTTCGAAAGGAAGCTGGTTTTTTGGCGTCTCGATTTGTGAGGGATGAAGAAGTGGCCGTCGATATTATTAAAGATTTGGCCCACCGCGGTTTGCTTTATAAAAAGGAAAAATATGAACACAGTTATCCTCATTGCTGGCGTTGCAAGACTCCACTTATATATTTTGCCCGGGATTCCTGGTATATTGCGATGTCTAAATTGCGAGATCAATTGGTCAAAGGAAATGAGGGAATTAATTGGGAACCGGAGCATATCAAAGAGGGAAGATTCGGCGAGTGGTTGCGTGAGATCAAAGACTGGGCCATATCCCGCGAGCGTTATTGGGGCACGCCGTTGCCCGTCTGGAATTGCGAAAAATGCGGAGAGAAGGAAGTGGTCGGCTCAGTAGAAGAATTAAAAAATAAAACAAAAAAGTCAGGAAATCATTATTTAATGATGAGGCATGGGCAATCTGACAGTAATGTTAAGAAGATTGTTAATGGTGTACCTAATCCAAAAATTAATTTAACTGATGAGGGAAGAAATCAAATTCGAGAATCAGCAGAAAAACTTATTGGTCAAAAAATTGACAGAATTTTTTGTTCAGAATTTGCACGAACTAATCAGACAGCAGAAATCATAAAAGAAATCTTTAAAAAAGATATTCCGGTGATAGTTGATGGGAGAATAAACGAGGTGAGTTTCGGGGTTTATGAGGGGAAAAGTGTCGATGAATACAGGAAATATTTCCCAGAAAAAATGGAGCGTTTTCAAAACAAGCCAAAAGGAGGAGAAAATCTTACTGAACTTAAAAAAAGAGTTGGAGAATTTTTGTATGATATTGAATCAAAATATAAGAATGAGAATATATTAATTATTTCTCATGGTGACCCGTTGTGGCTAATGGAAACAGCTGCGCTTGGTTACCACCCGAAGCAGGCTTTTGAGTTTTCGTATCAGAAATACTTGAAAACCGCAGAAGTTCGCGAGCTTCTATTTACCCCTTTGCCGCATAATGAAAATTTTGAACTCGATTTGCACAAGCCTTATATTGATGAATTTCTTATGATCTGTTCCCGTTCGACAAGCTCAGGGCAAGCATGTGGAGGTAATATGAAAAGGGTGAAAGAGGTGATGGATGTCTGGTTTGATTCCGGCGCGATGCCTTTCGCTCAAGATCATTATCCTTTTTCCGGTCAAAAGATTGCATATCCAGCTGATTTTATTTCTGAAGGTATTGATCAGACTCGAGGTTGGTTTTATACCCTGCACGCGATAGGTATGTTAACTGGCCGCGGTAAGGCTTTTAAAAACGTCATTTGTTTAGGACTACTGCTCGATGCTAAAGGTAAAAAAATGTCGAAGTCTGTCGGTAACGTGGTCAATCCATGGGAGATGATGGATAAATATAGCGCCGATATTTTACGCTTCTGGATGTATTCGATCAATCAACCGGGTGAATCTAAGAATTTTGATGAAAAGACAGTTATGGAGGTTAAAAGAAAAGTATTTGATTTGCTAGAAAATATTATTTCATTTTATGAACTTTATCGAGATAAACAGACCGAAGAAGGATTGTTTGACGAAAAACCTAATAATATTTTAGACAAATGGATATTGGTAAAATTAAACCAGCTTATTAAACACTCAACGGAAAGTTTTGATAATTATAAGATTATTGAATCAGCTCGAGCGATCAAAGATTTTATTGGCGATCTGTCCACTTGGTATTTGCGCCGCTCGCGCGAGCGCATTAAAAACGGGGACATCGAAGCCAAAAGAACTCTGTATTTTGTCCTAAAAACCTTGGCTAAACTATTGGCCCCAATGACGCCGTTTTATGCGGAGGAAATTTGGATGAAATTGAGGGTGCCGGCTAATAAAGAAAGTATTCACTTAACTAATTGGCCTCTGCTACGCCAAGGCTTCGCAGGGCAGGCCCTGAAATTTTTTAAGTTTAAAACTAAAAAGGCTAAAATCGTCAAAGATATGGAAATTACGAGAGAAATAGTTTCCCGTGGTCTGGAAGCGCGTCAAAAAGCCGGCATCAAAGTCCGCCAGCCGCTGGCTAAACTTTTTACTGAAAGTCATGAATTATCATCTGACTACGTGGAACTGATTAAAGATGAACTCAATGTCAAAGAAGTGGCCTTTGACAGCTTAACGGAGCCGGGAGTCACTTTGGATACTGTCATTACCCCTGAACTGAAATTAGAAGGGCAATATCGGGAACTCGTTCGTGCTATTCAAGATTTGAGAAAAACCACTGGCCTTACCCCAAGTGACAAAATTTCATTGGTTATCGAGGCAGATTCTGTCGGCAAAAATATAGTCGATAAGTTTGAAACAGAATTAAAAAAATCAGTCATCGCCAGCTCAGTTGAGTTTAAGAAAAATGATGGAACTGAAGTAAAGGTTGATGAACTCTCGTTTAAGATAGAAGTGAAAAAATAATATGGCCAAGAAACTAGTCATTTTTGATTTTGATGGAGTATTAGTGGATACGATTCTGATGTGTTACGAGATTCATAAAGAATTTAATCCTAATTTTTCGTATGAAGAATATCAGAAATTAGCGCATGGGAATTTTCTGCAGGATTATGCAAAAATAAGACAAAAGAGAAATTATATTTCTCATTTAGATTTCCACGATCAATATAAGAAAAAAGTCTGCGATATTGATATTCCCCCTGTTTTGAAAGAAGTTGTTGAAACATTATCCCAATCTTATAAACTTTCCATTGTGTCTTCAAGCCTGACGCCGGTCATTGGAAAATATTTGAAAGACAAGGATATTCTTAAATATTTTGATGAAATTTTAGGATTTGATTTTCATGCAAGCAAAGTCCTTAAATTAGAAAAAATTATTAAGGATCACAAGGTTGTGGCCAAAGATGTCGTTTTTATAACAGACACTCTAAGCGACATATTAGAAGCCAATGAAGTTGGTATCCCGACAATAGCTGTTTCCTGGGGCCTCCACGATCGCGCCACCTTCGCCCCTGGCCACCCGGCCGCCGTCATCGACGACCCCAAGGAGTTAATCCCTACCATCGAGCGTATTTTGGGCTAATTTGTGTTAAAATTTAACAATGAAAAGAGTTTACATTTTGCATTATTGGGGAAATAAGGTTGGGCCCAAAAACGCCTGGTATCCATGGCTTAAGAAAGAGCTCAAGAAAAAAGGCTTCAAAGTCTTTGTGCCACAAATGCCACATACCGATAATCCAATAATAAAAGAAAGGGTTTCATATCTAAAAAAACTTGTTGGTAAGCCCGACCAGGATACTTATTTTGTGGGGCATAGCGTCGGTTGTCAGACAATCATGCGCTATCTGGAAACATTACCTAAAGGAGCGAAAGTTGGCGGAGCAGTATTTGTTGCGGGTTGGTTTAAGTTGAAGGCTCTGGAGAGCCCGGAAGTCAAAAAGATCGCCAAACCGTGGCTCACAAAACTAATTAATTTCAAAAAAGTTAAAGCCGTTTGTCCGAAAATTTCAGTTTTTTTGTCGTCCAATGAATGGTTCGGTTTTGTTAAGGAAAACAAAAAGATTTTTGAGGAAAAACTGAATGCTAAGGTCAAAGTCCTGAAAAATATGGGCCATTTCACGGAAGATGATAAAATTAAGAGGTTACCTGAGGTATTAAAAGAATTTTTAAAAATAAGCCAATAATATGAATTTTCTGGAATCAATTAAAAATAAATTAGAAAAAAAAGAGGTTGTAGATATTGTTTATTACGGTCCGTCGACGACTAGCGTGGAATATGTTCTGCCTAATTGGGGAGAGATAATTTGGCGCGTCTTAAAAATGGAGCTGGACAAAGATTTTTCCGATTACCATCAGGTTTGGTGGAATCTTTTTGCCCATAACACAGGCCTCG
The DNA here is from genome assembly GCA_036514795.1 of Minisyncoccota bacterium. GTDB lineage: Bacteria > Patescibacteriota > Minisyncoccia > Phycocordibacterales > UBA9973 > DATBWL01. The sequence goes on along the minus strand of DATBWL010000006.1, from coordinate 7,941 downwards.
ATGGAGCCACTTCTGGCGATTTGCTCGCTAGGCTCAATGATCGGGTCTTAAAAAAGAAACCAATGATGGTTTTCTTGCAACCGGGGACGAATGATTTTTATTTTAAGGTTGATAAAAAGGAAACCAGAAAGAATATTACTGCTATGATCCGAAAACTTTTGAAGAAGGGTATCAAGGTGGTTTATTGGACGGACGCTCCATCTGTCCGGCCGGATAGAAATACCGATTATGAGGATAATCACCAAATTGAAATGAAAATTGCTGAAAAATTTAAAGAAGATCCCAATTTCCTTTTTATAGATATTTTTAAATTATTTTCTAAGGATGCCGTTGCTAAATCATATACCTTGATCGAAACACAAAGCAATGAATCTTTGGGGCTCATGCCGGGAGATCTTGATTATGTGCACTTCAATCGCTATGGCAATGTTATTGTTGCTAAAATATTACTGAAAGAAGCATTCGGCATCAACTTTGATGAAAATAAGTTTTTGCAAAGTCTTTCCGATAATTCCAATAAATATCCGAAATACTAAATTATGTCACATAAGATTTATCATACGGAAGGGTTTGTGATAGCAGGAAGCAATTACGGCGAGGCGAACCGGTATCTCTCAATCTTTACCCAAGATTTCGGCTTGGTGCGCGCCAGCGCGCAGAGCTTAAGAAAAGTCTCGTCCAAGCTTCGCTTCAGCTTGCAGGATTTTTCTTATTCTAAGATTGACTTAGTCAGGGGAAAAGAAATATGGCGGGTGACTAATGCCAAGAATATTTCCGGCTATGAGAAGCTTAATAAGAGCTCAGAATCTATCAAAATGTTGGCCAATATTTTTCGACTGATTAAAAGGCTTTGCCACGGCGAGGCCGAGAATCCGGAACTGTTTGAATACTTGAAGGAAATTTACGCTTTTTTAGAGATTGAAAAATTAAACAATGAAGATATTAAGAACTTTGAGGCTGTTTCTGTTTTGAAAATCCTGCATTGCTTGGGCTACATCGGTGATGGCAAAGATTTGTCCATTTTCGTTTCAAATAACATCTCTCATTCAATGCTCGGTCAGGCCAAATTGGTTCGTCGCACTCTCGTTGAAGAGATCAACAAATCTCTCCGCGAAAGCCAATTATAACTTCGCTTCGCTCGTTGTAATTGGTTCGCTCGGTCAAAGTGAATCAGTAAACCATTCACTTTTCCCTCTCTGCCAATTATGATGTGATATACTTGTATTAAATATATGGCAAACGGTGAAGATAAAAGCAAAATAGACCATCTGGAAGAGGCTAAAAAGACTCTTTACAGTCGAACCCTGCCCCAGCGAAAGAGCCGAGAGGGGATATTACGCCAAATGTCTTATGGCGTCGCCCGTGATTGGTCTAAGCAGGCTTTTCAGGCAACTAAAAAAACAGTCAAAATTCCGCCGAGTTTGATGAAGAAATTTTTCTTTTTTTCTGTAGCTTTTTTTTGTATTGCGCTAGCTTTTACCTTTTTCAAATTTTATCGAGGGACGAATACAATTTCTACTGAAAATATTGAGATCAACGTCTTAGGCAATGCCTTTGTCGCCGGCGGAGAGGAACTGCCTTTGCAAATCCAGATTACCAACAATAACAATTTGCCTCTTGAACTTTCTGACCTTTTGATCGAGTATCCTAAAGGTTCCGGCGGTGAGGCGGCGGGAGACTTTGTTCGGATCAGGAAGTCTTTAGGAGAGATTCGGGCCGGCGAGACAGTCAATGACAATGAAAAGGTGACTCTTTTCGGCGAACAAGGAGTAACCAAGGATATCAAGATTTCTCTCGAGTACCGAGTCCAGTCTTCTAATGCTATTTTCGTTAAAGAGATGCATCACTCTGTCAATATCAGTTCTGCCCCCATTTCTTTGACCGTCGATGCGCCTCCAAGCGCGACTTCTGGCCAAGAAATTAATTTAAATATCGAGGTTCTTTCCAACGCTTCAAGGGTCGCTCAAGGCATGTTGCTGCGTGTGGAATATCCCCCCGGCTTTCAGTTCACCTCATCTATACCCAAACCGTATGCCGGCGACAATGCGTGGGATTTGGGAGATTTGGCGACGGGGGTTGAAAAGACCATCGCTGTCAAAGGTCTGATTTTCGGTCAAGATAAGGAGGAAAAATCTTTCCGAACTTATGTCGGGGAACAAGATCTTCATGATCAGACGAACATCGCTGTTATTTACAATTCTTATCTCCAGACCCTTTCGATTACTCGGCCATTTATCGAAGCCCATCTTCTTGTCAATGGCCTTGATCAGAACGAATTTAGCGTCGCTAGTCAGTCTAACACTCGCGCTCAAATAAATTGGGCGAATAATTTACCGACTAAAGTTACTGATGTCGAAATTAAAGCTCGCATTACCGGTAGCGCCCTCAATAAGTCTTCGGTTAATTCCCTAAACGGTTTTTATGATTCCGGTAGCGACACAATTATTTGGAGTAAAAATACCGCAGGTGAATTGGCCTCAGTCGAGCCCGGCGACCGCGGCACGGTTGACTTCTCTTTTTCGTCCGCGTCGCTCTTTTCTGAAGCGGGGCCGGCTGGTGTTTCGCCTTCAATTACGATTGAAGTCAGTATTTCGGCTAAGCAGCCATCGGAGGGCAATGTGCTAGCCACTATCAATAATTTCGAGACCAAGATAGTCAAAATAAATTCTGATTTGCAGATTGTCTCTAAAGCTCTTTATTATGATGGCCCATTTCAGAACAGCGGCCCTATCCCGCCTAAGGCGGAAAATAAAACGACCTATACTATTTTATGGACAGTGACCAATTCTGCCAATACCATCTCTGGCGTCGAAGCGCGGGCGATCTTGCCTTTCTATGTCCGCTTTACCGGCATGACTTCGCCACCGTCGGAAAATCTCTTTTATAACGAATCCACCAGGGAAGTGCTTTGGAAATTGGAAAAAGTTTCGCCGGGGGCGGGCCTGACGGGGGATCCGCGAGAAGTCGCGTTTCAAGTCGAGCTTTCTCCCTCTCTCTCGCAAGTCGGCTCTATCCCTCAGCTACTCTCCGAGACGGTGCTGACCGGAACTGATAATTTTACTAACTCCACTATCAAGACTACTCGTTCCGCCTTAAATACTAAATTGGCCAATGACTCGCAGTTTAAATCGGGTAATGAAAAAGTGGTGGAATAGATTCGACAGGCTCCTTCGATAAACTCAGGACAAGTCACTATAAATAATTTTATGGCAAAAAAAGAAATCAAAACAGAAAATAAAGACAGCTTGATGGAAAATATCATCTCGCTCTGTAAGCGACGCGGTTTTATCTTTCAGGGATCAGAAATCTACGGCGGCTTGGCCGGTACCTGGGATTGGGGGCATTTTGGTTTGACTCTCAAAAACAATATCAAGCAATCTTGGTGGAAAAAATTCGTGGATTCTCGTAGAGACATGTACGGTATCGATGCGGCGATTTTGATGCGCCAGGAAGTTTGGGTAGCGACCGGGCACGTGGAAAATTTTGCCGATCCTTTTAATGGCAAAAAATTTAATACGATGCTAAAGACACAAGTAGGGGCCGGCGAAGAGGCAACCACTTCATACTTGCGCCCGGAAACGGCGCAGGGCATATTTGTAAATTTTAAAAATACCGTGGACGCTTTTCATCCGAAACTGCCGTTCGGTATTGCCCAGATCGGCAAAGCCTTTAGAAATGAAATAGCTCCGCGGGATTTTATTTTCCGACAGAGAGAATTTGAACAGATGGAAATCGAGTATTTCGTGCGGCCGGAAGATTGGGAAAAATATTTTGAATATTTTAAGGATGAGATGCTTGAATGGATGGTTGAAGTCGGTATCGACATGGCGAAAGTTCATGATATTGAAGTACCTGACGCGGATCGAGCGCATTATTCTTCGCGCACAGTTGATTTTGAATTTGAATATCCTTTCGGCCAAAAAGAGCTTTTCGGGCTGGCTTACCGTTCCGATTTTGATTTAAAAACCCATAAGCTTGATTATATAGATGAAGCCCCGACGCCCGGAGGGGCCGGGGTCCCGACCGAAAGCGTCGGGAAAAAAATAATTCCGCATGTCATTGAGCCGTCTTTTGGCGTTGACCGGGCGGTGCTCGCGGTGCTTCTTTCAGCTTACGCTGAAGATCTGCCTGCGCAGGCAGGTGAGATCGAAGGGGAGAAGCGAATATATTTGAAATTAAAGCCCAATATCGCGCCAGTTATCTGTGCGGTCTCTCCGCTTTTGAAAAACAAGCCTGACTTAGTGAAAAAAGCGGAAGAAATTTTCGGTGTTTTGAAGGCGGAGTTTGGCCGCGTAATATGGGATGATAACGGCAACATCGGCAAGCGCTATCGCCGGCAGGACGAAATCGGCACGCCATTTTGCATTACTATTGATTTCGACACATTGGAGGACGGCACGGTGACCGTCCGCGACCGCGACACAGCTAAACAGGAAAGAATCAAAACCTCTGATCTCATTACTTTCATCAAATCCAAAATCTCCTAACCACGGCAAGGTTTAACCTTGCCGTGGTGTCTACTAAGATGTCCGATCGGACAAATTAGTGGACAATTAAAAAAGCCGACTTTAACATAAAGTCGGCTTTTTAAATACAAACAAAATTCATCAGGTCTTCTGGAAAAAGATACAGCCATATTTTCTTTTACTTATCTCTTTTGAAGTGTGTACTTCAAAAACATATTCTAAACCAAAAGTTTTACAAATGTTTTCAATATCAGTTTTGAGCTCCGCATGGATCTTTTTTGCTTTCTCTACATCATAAGCAAGGATAAACTTAACATCATCGTTCACCTTATGATTTTTGGAATGCAAAAGTGTCCAGTAAATAACATGCACAAGATAAGCTGTTCTATTTTTAACCCACAACCAAAGAGGAGGTGTTATCTTGCTTCTTAATGCAATTTTTAGTTTTTTTGATGCTGTGCTTTCGATAAGAGATTCTATTTGTTTCCTCAGTTTATTTTCAGTTCTTTTTGTAGCTTTTTCTGATACTTCAAGTAAATTCCGATATCGGAATTCTGCAGATTCAGCATTTTTTAGACTGATTACTGCTTGTTTTATTTTTTTCATTGTTTTGAGTTTTTAACGAACCGAATCGGTCTCGTGATTTATATTTTGGTTTGAAATTTCTGTTTGCATAATAACATAAACGATAGGCCATTGTCAACCATAGCGACCTGCTCCCCATCCTGATATAATGTCTATAAATAAATGCCCAAAATTAATGAGAAAAAATATAAGAATGCCGTGCTTTTCTTCGCTAATAAAGTCAGAAACGGCACTTTGGGAAAGCTCAAGATGATGAAACTTCTTTATTATCTTGATTTTGATTTCTTTGAAAAGTACGGAAAATCCGTCACGGGTGATTCTTATTTGCGATTTGAAAATGGCCCCGTGCCACAAATGGCAGAGAAGATTTTAAAAAATATGACTGGGAAGGATATCAAAGTTACTAGACGAACAATGCCCAAGGGTTACAATGATCAACAGCTTATAGAACCGCTAAAAGATTTTGACATGAGTGTCTTTTCAAAAGAAGAACTTGTGATGTTGGAAGAAATAGCTGATAAATGGGAGAAATTCAGCGGGTCTGATATGAAAATGGCAAGTCATGGCGAAGCTCCCTGGATTGCCACCAAACCTAACGGGGTTATAGATTATAATTTGGCCTATTACCGAAATAAATACGGAGAAATGGCAGAAATGTAGCATGGAAATTTTCAGACATGATGATTTATTTAAAGATTTTAAGCGCTTAAAACGTTTCTCTGCTCCAGAAAAATCTTTGGAAGCATGGGAACGACTTTTTTGTCTCAAGGGCCTAAAAGAAACTCCAGGCATTGATCCTTTCCCTGGTTTCGGAAATTTTAAGATATATAAAGGGCGCGTTGTTCCCTTAGATGAAAATAAGGGAAAATCTCAAGGTTATAGAGTGATATTTGAAATGATAAATGATGAAAACTATAGAATAGTTGTATTTTCTCGGCATGGTATTTATAAAACAGAACACGAATTAATAAAGATTATTAAAGATAGATTAGGAATTTCTTAATTTTTCTTTTCATGCTAATATTTGAATATGCTCGATAATACTTCAAAAAACCCAATTACGACCATTTCGCTCGGCACGATTTTCAATTTTTTTCTGGTCGCCCTGTTTTTTTTTCTTGTTTACTATCTTCGCGATATTGTTTTGGTCGTTTTGACTTCCATCGTCATCGCCTCCTTCATTACTATTGTCGCCAACCGCTTGACTAAATGGCATTTAAACCGGACTTTGACAGTGGTGCTTATTTACGCTATAACCATTTCGGTTTTGTCGGCTTTATTTTATTTTTTCCTGCCGGTACTCATTGATGAATTTTACGGATTTATTTCAAGCATCTCCGGCTATTTTCCCCAATCAGCCATTTTGAACGGCCTCGAGGCCGGCACGCTCTCGGAAGCCAAGTATTTAGTCAGCGGCATTCAGAGCAACCTGACGCTCTCTGGCCTCATCGAAAGCGCCAAATATGTTTCCGGGACCTCCGGCAACCTTGTTGATTCCTTGAGTCTCGCTTTCGGTGGCATTTTCAATCTGATTTTGATTGTGGTGATTTCATTCTATTTTTCCATTCAGGAAAAAGGAATCGAGAATTTTTTGAAGGTTATAATTCCGCAGTCCCATGAAGATTATGCGATTGATCTATGGAACCGTTCACAGAGAAAGATCGCTCTTTGGGTGAGAGGCCAGCTTCTTTTGGGCCTTTTGATAGGCATACTGATTTATTTGGGGCTTTCTATTTTGGGAGTTCCTTATGCTTTGCTTTTAGCTATGACGGCGGCGATCTTTGAACTAGTGCCGTTCGGCATCGTCTTGGCGGCCGTACCGGGAGTTATTTTTTCTTATCTCGCCGGCGGACTGACTTTAGCGCTTATGACCACCGGCTTTTACATTATTGTCCAGCAATTTGAGAATTATCTTATTCAGCCCTTGGTGGTGAAAAAAGCGGTCGGCATTTCTCCACTCGTGGTCATCCTCTCCGCTTTAATTGGTTTTCAATTGGCTGGTTTTTGGGGATTGATTTTGGCTGTCCCTGTCGCCGTCTCTCTGTTTGAATACATGAACGACCTTGAGAAGAAGAAAAACCTTGCCCGTTCAAATGCCTAAAGCTTTTTACATCACGACCACCTTGCCTTATGTTAACGCTGATCTTCATATCGGCCACGCTTTAGAATTTGTCCGGGCAGATGCTATTGCTCGTTACAAAAGGCTTGCCGGCTATGAAGTTTTTTTCAATACTGGGACCGATGAGCACGGGCTTAAAATATACCGCAAGGCTAAAGAAGAAGGCAAAGACCCGCAAGCTTATGTCAATGATTATGCTAAGAGAGTAATGAAACTGAAAGATGTGCTTAATTTGAGTTATACCAATTTCATTAGAACGACTGATAATCATCATGAATTATCGGCGCAAGAGCTTTGGAAGATTTGCGCCAAGAACGGCTTCATTTATAAAAAAAATTATCAGATTAAATATTGCGTCGGCTGTGAACTGGAAAAGACAGAAAGTGAGCTTGTAGAGGGGCGCTGCCCGATTCACCCCAATTTGGAAATTGAATTAATCGATGAGGAGAATCACTTCTTTAAATTCTCGGCATTTCAAAAACCGTTGTTGGAGCTCTATAAAAAGCCCGTCCGAACGGATCATCCGGGCGGGAATCCCAATTTTGTCGTGCCTGATTTTCGTTTTAATGAGATTAAAGCTTTTGTTGAAAGAGGGCTGGAAGATTTTTCCATTTCACGATTGAAAAGCAAGATGCCGTGGGGAGTGGGAGTGCCAGGCGATCCCCAACAGGTGATGTATGTCTGGTTTGATGCGCTGACTAATTACATATCTGCCTTAGGCTGGCCGGAAGACATGAAGGCATTTGAAAAATTTTGGAAAAATGGCACTCC
>DATBWL010000005.1:0-3260 GCA_036514795.1 Minisyncoccota bacterium | reverse complement strand
AAATTTCCCCCTCCTGCTATAGTGAACTCGGTTAGAAATTAATAATTAAAATACCAAGTACGTATATCCATTTATGGTTTCAGAGCCATTGATCTCCGAGAGGGGATTATCCTCTACAAAACATATTGCATGTCGCACAATATATCTTTGCGACACAGTGGCCTATGGTTTGGCAGGCTCCAACTCTCTCAGGTCATTTATAACCTTATCAATATTTAATTGAGAATTATCATTGGTCGGCGTGAAATTAATCGGAGGTTTCCCCTGCTTAATAAGTTCAAAATTTTCAATAAAGGCTGCCCAGAGAATATCGACAAAAATATTATTCCAAAAATATAAAACCGGCTTCGAGAGATACTCATGCCATACTTTAGCTCCAACTGAGACTACATAACCCACATTTTCCTTAGTTTGCGGCTTTTCGGCCAAATTCTTGACGCTGATATTAAAGTAACTCAAAACAAGGATCGCCACAATTACAATAACAATAAGTTTAATGAATCCACCATTTGCGCTTAAATTACTCATATTTCAAATTCTACCATAAATTATTTCTTCTTATAAGGAGGTAAATAGAGCATCGGGTCTAAATAGGCGTTAATCGGCGCCACTGGCATGGTATAGATGCGTCCGCCGCAAGATTTTGACGGTAATGATTTAATTTCAACGGCTGACGACGCATAGACAGTCAAATGCAGATGCGGTCCGGTCGAATAGCCCGTACTGCCACTATAGCCGATCAGTTGGCCGGTCGCCACATTGTCGCCCTTCGCGACTTTTATCAAGGAGAGATGGGCGTATAGGCTTGTCAAACCATTGCTGTGTTTGACAAGAACCCATTTGCCGTAAGAAGCCTTGGGGCAAGTCTGATCCGTATCACCGGTACCCAAAACTACTCCGCCAGCCACTGCTTTGACCGGCGTGCCCAATGAAGCCGCGAAGTCAACTCCATTGTGCGATCCTGAGGTGTAAAGCCGTTTAGCATCGACTGTGGCGCCGAAAAGCTGAGTAATGTAAATATTGCTCAAGGGCCAAGCGAGCACGCCTCCCCCCGGCAGAGATTTCGGATCAAGAATAAATTTCAATTGAGATTCGTAATCTCTAAGTTCTTTTTCAAAGGCCGTTTTTCTGGCAATCGCAGCCGCGAGAATTTTATTGTATTCCGATTCCTTATTCTTAGTGTCCTTCAGCAGGCGATTTTTATCAGCCGTATTTTGATCATTAATTTTTTTCTGGTCATTTAATTCACTCTTTAAATTGACCAGTTCTTGCCTGGCTTGTTCCGCTTCATTTTTATTATCTTCCAGATCGGCTTTGACCGATTTTAGCTCTTCAATTCGCTCACCCAATTTCGCCTGGATGCTTTTTAGCGATTCCACCTCATTCCAGATCTCTGATAATTTATCTTGAGACAATAAATTCTGTAAAATGCTCTGCAAGTCTATTTCATTGACCTGCCTCAAGCTCTTAGCGATAATTCCCTTGTCCTGGCTAATTTTTTCTTCTTTATTGCCGATGTCTAAGGAAAGTCTTTCTATCTCGAGGTTAGTGGCAGAAATTTTATTTTCAGTGACCCCAATATCTGCCGAAAGCTTTTTCTTGGTCAGGTCAAGTTTTTGCAATTGGACTTTCAGACTATTAGCTTGTCCACCCAAATCATCTAACTGCTTCTGATATTCTTTTATCTGCTGTTCTAACTTGGCGATTTCACTATTGCGGTCGCTGATCTTATCCTTCAGCTCGGAAGCAGTTTGAGCGAATACGGAAATACCAGAAAATATAATCAATAAACCTATGACAATAAGAAGTGGTTTTGCTTTTGATTTGATAATCGGATTCATTTTGATAATTTTTTTATGGCCTTTTCAATACGGCTTAAAGTCTCGCCTTTGCCTAAAATCGGCGCCAAGGTAAAGGGATCTGGAGATTTTTCTAGACCAGATAAAGCAAAACGCAGAGGCCAAAGCACTTCCCCTCTCCCCTTCTCCTCGGCGTAGTTAGAAAGAGTAAACTTGACAGATTCATGATTAAAGCCGGATTCAGGAATCTCATGCAGTAATTCATAAACTTTTTCCAAATATCCTTTAGTTAAGGCGAATCTGTCGGCATTGTCTTTTAATTTTTTCCAAACCAATCCCTCTTTGTCATATTCGGGCGTATTGAAGAAATAGTCCAACTCCCCTGCTTTGATCATCTCATCCACATCACTCCATTTATTTATCCTATCAAAAATAATGGGAGTTAATTTTTGAAGCATATCTTTAGAGATTAGAAATTCGGATTTAGAAATTCTTTTGCCAATCTCCTCTTGAATAATAGTCATTGGCAAAAGCTTGATATGCTCCTTATTTATCCAGTCCAGTTTAATAGGATTAAAAATCGCCCCGCCTTTTTGGACCTTGGATAAATCAAAAACCTTAATCAATTCTTCTAGAGCGAAGATCTCTTGCTCTGTTCCCGGGTTCCAGCCGATCAAAGCCATAGTGTTCAAAAGCGCTTCGGGCAAATAACCCATTTCTCGATAGTCAGTCAGAGGCAACGCCCCTTTTCTTTTGGAAAGCTTGGAGCGGTCGGGAGCTAAGACTAAAGGTAAGTGCGCGTATACTGGAATCGGCGCGCCAAGCGCTTCCAGCATTAATATTTGACGAGGCGTATTGGAGATATGTTCTTCTCCGCGGATAACATGAGTGACACCTTCATCCCAGTCATCGATGACGACTGCTAGATGATACAGAGGATCTTCAATATTTCTAGCAATGACAAAATCACCTAAATCGGTTGTATTGATTACAACAGTTCCCCTGATTAAGTCATGAATTTCCACAACTTTGTTAGGATTTTTGAAACGAACAATTTCTTTTATCGCGCCACTGCCGTCTTTCGCCTCCTCTTTAGATATATAAGCACTGCCTTTTTGCAAGAGTTCTCTAATTATATTCTTATGTCTTTCAATATTTTCCGATTGCCGATAAAATTTATCATATCTAAGCCCGATCCATTTTAAACTTTCTAGAATATTATCCTCATATTCCTTTTTATTGCGTTCCTTATCCGTGTCTTCAATGCGCAAAATAAATTTCCCTCCATTGTGTTTGGCATATAAGTAAGCAAATATTGCTGTCCTATATCCTCCGATATGGAAATAGCCCGTCGGACTCGGCGCAAACCTCGTCACTACGTGTTTAGCAGTCTGTTTATTCTCCCCTTTCATGCCTAAATAATACCATAAAACCCCTTATTCTAACGGGCCTTAAAACTTG
>DATBWL010000004.1:0-8929 GCA_036514795.1 Minisyncoccota bacterium | reverse complement strand
GGCAAAAAGCGCGGCTTTGTCACCTATGACGAAATTTTAAAGACATTTCCTGATATTGAACACAATGTCCTCTTTTTGGATGAATTATACGAGAAGCTTTCGGCCACGGGCATAGATGTCCTAGAAGGCGGTAACCTTCTTGATCTTGATGAATTAAAAAAAGAAGTCAAAACAACATACGGCCGAGAGGCGGCTCCTTCTTATGATTCCATTCAGATGTATTTGAAAGAAATCGGCCAATACCCGCTGATCTATGCCTCGGAAGAGAAAGAGTTGGCGAGGCGGATAGAAAGAGGGGATAAAGAGGCTAAGAACTTGCTAGCGAGAGCTAATCTTCGTTTGGTTGTCTCCATTGCCAAAAAATATGTTGGGCGCAGTTCAGATTTGACCTTGCTTGATTTGATTCAGGAAGGCAACCTCGGCCTCTTTAAGGCGGTGGAAAAATTTGATTGGACGAAAGGCTATAAATTTTCCACTTATGCCACTTGGTGGATACGCCAATCTATCACTCGCGCCTTGGCCGACCAGTCTCGCACGATCCGCATACCGGTGCACATGGTGGAAACAATTTCCAAATATAAGCAGGTTTACCGGAGATTATCACAAGATTTGGGTCGCGAGCCCTTGGCGGAAGAGATCGCCACTGAGATGGGCATCGATGTGGAGAAAATCCATGTCATAGAAAATATTTCACAAGATACAGTATCGCTCGAACAGCCGATCGGGGATGATGATGAGAAATCCACCAGAGGCGAATTCATCGCGGATGACAAGATCTTGAAGCCGGACCAGGAATCTGCCAGGAGAATTTTATCTGATCAGATTAAAGAAGTTTTAAACGATCTTTCTCCAAAAGAAAGAAAGATTTTGGAAATGAGATATGGGCTGATTGACGGCGTCCAGCATACCTTGGAAGAAGTGGGTTCGGAATTCGGCGTGACCCGTGAGCGTATTCGCCAAATCGAGGCCAAAGTGCACGACAAGCTCCGAGGCAACGAAAAGATCCTCCGCCTTAAAAATCATTTTGATTAATCACTTGGGAGTCGAACTCCCAAGTGGCCATAAAAAGCCCTATAATAAGGGCTTTTTATGTATTGACAGATAGATATTTTTGTGATACAATAAACCCAGGAAAATTAAACTCAAAAATATAAACGGTTATTTAACAAATAAATATCATGAAGAAATTACTTAATTTACTTGTCCTGATGGCAGTTTTAATACTTCTATCAGGTTGTGCAACAACACAAAATGTTCAACCTTGCACTTTTGGCGGCACTTATGGATTTTTTATGGGTCTCTGGCATGGATTTGTCGCACCGTTGGCATTTTTGGGTCATCTTTTTAATTCTTCCATTGCTATTTATGCCGTGAACAATAATGGAGGATGGTATGATTTCGGATTCTTGCTGGGCATCGGAGGATTTTCTGGTGGCATATTTGCTTCATCCAAAAAATCTAAAGATTAAATAAAAATTTGCTCAAAAAACCCTGACATTGTAGTCAGGGTTTTTCTTTTGCCAAATTTTATTTAAGAAGAGCTTGTCCTGCGAAGCTTTAGCGAAGTAAGGCGTCGATTTTGGCTTTGACTGCTTCGTATGGCTGGGCGCCTTCGAGGATCACTTTTTGGTCTTTGTAGACGATGATGCTCATCGGCGTGCCGGAAACTCCGACATTGAGCCCATCTTGGTATTGCGCTTCCACCTTGCCGGCATATTTGCCGGAATCAAGGCAAGTTTTGAAGGCGATAGCATCTAATCCTGCATATTTGGCGATGTTGTAAAGCTCGGCCGGATCAAGCTGGTTGTTAGTAGGAGAGATTTCAAACAATCGGTCTAAATATTTCCAGAAGGCGTCATTGCCTCCGAGTTCATTTGCGCACTCTGTCGCTTCAGCCTCTTTTCTTGTTTTGGGGTGGATGGAATCAAGCGGGAAATGCCGGTAGATCCAGGCGACTTGGCCTTTATATTCATCTACGATTTTCTGCATGGTTGGATGAAAGCGTTTGCAGAAAGGGCATTCAGTATCGGAGAATTCAACGATGAAGACCTTCGTGTTTGGTGTGGCGCCAAAGATATGATCATCTTGGCTGATTGGGTCAAGCTTTTTTAGATCTCCTGCTGGTGCCCCGGCCTGACCTGCCGGTCCCTCTGCGCTCGGGGCGGGCGGTATTTTAGTTATTAAAATCGCTCCGGCGATCAATACTCCGGCGACTACGATAGCTATCGGTAGAGATAATTTGTTATTATTGGGCGTATTAACCGTATTTTCCATAGATTTTTTCCAGCTAAAATTGTTAATAACGCTATTGTATCATGAAAATCTTACTTGTGATACAATTAATCTATTAAAAGTTAATTTTTTATATAAATTTATGATGTGCAATAATGGTAAAAGGACATTTATAGGCAAGCTGGCCTGGGTTTTGATTATCATCGGAGGCTTGAACTGGGGTTTGGTTGGTTTGGGTATGTTTTTGAACGCTCCTTTGAATGTGGTTAATATGATTTTGGGCAGCTGGCCGACGATCGAGGCATTAGTCTACTTATTGGTTGGTGTTGCTGTTGTTCTCAAGCTTATGCACAGAAAGTGCAATGTTTGCATGCCACAAGGCGAAATGAAAATGTGATTTAGCGAAATCATGCCGCGCACCGTCCATTGAAGCGCGGCTAGTATCTGTTAAAAAACCCCTTGATTAAGGGGTTTTTTAATGTTATATTGAATCCCGATGGAGCATTTCTCCACTATCGTTTTTTATGTATTTTCTTTCTTGTCTGTATATGTGCAGGTGTTTTTTCTCGTGACATTTTTTGAAAAGAGAAAGAGTATTATTACCCGCAAGGGATCAATTGAACTTCAAGAATATCCGGCGGTGACCGTTATTGTGCCTTGTTATAACGAAGAGAGTACCATAGGGAAGACTGTTCGATCTTTGCTTGATCTTGATTATCCGAAAGAAAAACTTAATCTTATTTTGGTTGACGATGGCAGTCGCGATGCTACTTGGGAGGCTATCAAGAGTTTTGAATCATTGGAGAACGTCCGGACTTTTAAAAAGGAAAATGGCGGTAAATACACGGCGCTTAATTTGGGAATCGAACACACCGAAACCCCATATCTAGGATGTTTGGATGCGGACTCCTTCGTCCATCCTCAGGCTTTGAAGCGCATTATGAGTTATTTCTTAAATGATGATAAGACCATGGCAGTCGCTCCGTCTATCATGGTGCATGAGCCCAAGAATATCATCCAAGGTGCGCAGAAAGCCGAATACGACATGGCTATTTATACCAAGAAGATGCTGGCTTTCATGGGTGGCATTCATGTGACTCCCGGACCATTCTCTATTTTCCGCAAAAAAGTTTTTAATGACTTAGGCAACTATCGCCATGCTCACAATACCGAAGATCAGGAGATCGCGCTTCGGATGCAATCTCACGGCTATAAGATCGAGCATTGCCCGGATGCTTATGTTTATACGGTGAGCCCCAATACAATTATCAAGCTTTACCGCCAGCGCCTGCGCTGGATATACGGCTTTATCAAGAACGCTTTTGATTATCGGTTCCTGCTCTTTAAGAAAAAATATGGCAACATCGCTTTTTTCACCATACCTTCAGGACTTATTTCTGTCGCTTCCGTCATCTTCCTTTTGTTTTTTGTGGGCAATAAAGTCGTCGCTTTTGCCTCGGACAAGATTTTGCAAATACAAGGCGCCGGCTTTGATTCTGTTCATAATTTTCACGTTGATTGGTTTTTCTTTAACATTCAAACAGTTTCTTTCGTCTCGATTATCTTGTATGGCTTAGTCATTTCTTCTTTGTTTTTGGGCCGGAGGATGTCTGGTTCCAAGAAGCTGTTTTCTTTGGATATTCTTTATTTCCTTTTTGTTTATAGCGTCTTGGCTCCGTTTTGGATGATGAAAGCGATCTATAACGCTATCTGGTCCAAAGAATCGAGCTGGGCTTTGGAGCGGCAAGTTAATAGCTAACTCTTATGATTGATTGGAAGAAATATTTACTAGTTTTCCTTATTACGGCCGGCATTTTCCTCTCGGCTGTGTATGTGACTAATTATTTCAACAGTCGAAAGATTAATGAATTAAAATCTATTCAGGATAAGATTTCTATCGATTTGCTTTCCTCTGAGACGCAATACGCGCTTTTGGAGGAATTGTCCTGCACGGATGTCAATAATTCTCTGCTTTCGCCAGAATTAGCGTCGCTGGCTGACAAGATAGATTTCAGTGAGAAAAATATCAGCTCAAGCGATATTGTAGAACTCAAGAAATCTTATTCTTTGCTGGAGATCAAGGATTATCTTTTGATGAAAAAAATTTCTGCTCGCTGTGGATTCAAAAATATTTTTATTCTTTATTTTTATACCACGGCCGAGAATTGCACCGAGTGCGTCAAACAGGGGTTCGCTCTGGACGTCTTGCGCGAGAAATATCCCGAGGTTCGGGTTTATTCCTTTGACTATAATCTGATCGATCTCTCGGCCGTCAAAGCCATGACCTCCATCTATAAAATTAAAGACACGGCCTTACCAGCGCTGGTGATTGACAGCAAGGTTTACACCGGCTTCCAGGATGTGGAAACCATAGAAGAAATCAAACCATCCCTCAAATCCCTCCTGCCTGTGCAGGCTGGTCTCCCGAAAACCCCCGAAACTTCAACCAAGAAATAGGCTTGGCAAAAGGCTGTTTTAGGTGTAGTATGATAGGCAGAAAATAAACCTTTAAACCTTTTGTACAATGACAAAAAATATTGCCTTAGCCGGTAAATCTATCGGCCTGTTTTTTTCTGGAAAACATTTGAAAGAAATGAAAGTGATCAAAACTGCTCTGGAAAAAGAAGGATGCCAGATTGCGACAATTGGCCACTATCGTGAATTAGAAGAAATAATGCACCACAGACCGGCTGAATTAAAACCTCATCTTATTTTGTTCGATTGGAGTTTGATTGGAGGATTAAATCCGATTGTTCTGCAGGATATAAAAGATGCCGATATGTTGCCTTTGACCATTTGCTTTGAAGATGCTTTCAGCCTCAAGTCTGTTAGCCAGATGATAAAAATTGCTGTGAAAGCGGTAAAACATGGATCAGTTGATTTTCTTTGGCTTGGTAGCAATCTCTGCGCGGAAGGTTATGATGGCTTCGACAGACGCTTGGGTGACGGTAGCATTGTTACTAAGTTTTTGGAGGAGCTATTCGACCAACAAGTGCCTCAAAAAGTTTAGTGATTTACAAATCAAAAAAAACCCTGACAAATTGTCAGGGTTTTTTATTGCGGAGCCGGCACGAGGATTCGAACCCCGGACATCCACTTTACAAAAGTGGCGCTCTACCAACTGAGCTATGCCGGCAATATTTTAATTTTAATGAAATTTTTATGTCGGTGCTATTTTAGCGTATACCTACCAAAACAGCTACGCCGGCACTATATTCAACTTTATAAAAAACTCATACCAGTGCTATTTTAGCGTATACCTACCAAAACAGCTACGCCGGCCTATATATTTTTTGCTTCTTCCTCTTTTATCTTATCAGAAATCTTTTTCAGTTTAGCCTTGTATTCAGTCACATTTTGGAGGAATTCAGAAACAACTGCCGGCCTCTTTATCTCTCTGTGTCTTTTTGGAATCAGGGATTTTATTTTAGGCACGATGATTTCCTTTTGTTTTTTCAAAAAGAATATAGTTCTAAACCATGCCCTGATGGCCGAGAGGATTGTTTCGTGGCCATATTGCTTGCCGTATTTTAATACAGTTTTCTTGGCCTGCCCAAGATTGATGTGTTTGGGAATAAAGGAACGAATGTCATGATGTTCTTCAACCATGATTTCTCCGCTTCGCAGGCGGATAATCCGATAGCCCAAAAGCCCGGCGAGTAAAATGAGCGATATGACAAAAGATAAAATTGTAGCGATCATGTTTATGCCAGCGTTGAATAGATAAAGTTTTTCATACTTGCTTTGTTTTGAGCCAGCAATCCGCCGACAGTAATGTCAGGATTTTTGATAAATGGCTGTTCAGAAAGCGTTCGCTCCTTGAAGTATGCGTCTATTTTTCCTTGCATCATCTTGTCTTTAATGTCTTGGGGTTTGTTGCTAGCATCGACTTCTTTGACGAACAATTCTTTGACAGCGTTGACGACATCAGCCGCAATATCTTCCTTCTTAGCAAATTCAGGTTTCATGGCCGCGATATGCATAGCTATTTCTCTGGCCAATTCAGGGGTTCCGCCAGCGAGCGCCACTGCGACTCCCGCCTTTCCATTATGCACATAAGAGCCAATATTTTCTCCCTCGAGAGTTAAGATTTTATTAAACTGAATATTCTCTCCGATTTTTTGCACAACCGGGCTAATCATATCCCTAGCTTTCGCCTTCGCAGACTCGGCACCGTCATTAAGCGCCAGATCGGCGATTTGGTTGGCCAAAGTGATAAAGTCATTATTCCTGGATACGAAGTCAGTTTCGCAATTAAGTACGCTTAAGACTGCCTTGCCTCCGTCCGTCTTGATGACGACTAAGCCATCTTTCGCTTCGCGTTCCGATTTCTTAGAAGCGATTTCAGCGCTTTTCTTTTTAAGAACCAATAGGGCCTTTTCCATATTGCCCCCAGCTTCCTCCAGTGCTTTTTTGCACTGCATGACCGAGACTCCTGTCTGATCTCTCAGTTCTTTTATTTGTTCTGTGGTTATTGGCATTTATTTTTCTAATCTGCCGGCTCTGAAAGCTTTGGCAATTTCTTCCATAAAAAAAGCAATGCTGGAAGTGGCGGCGTCGTTGCCGATGATCGGATATTCCAATCCTCTGATATCAGAGTCAGTATTGGAAATACTCATGACTGGCACTTTGGATTTTTGGGCTTCATTTACCGCGATGTGTTCTTTACTGGAATCAACAACAAAAAGCAGATCAGGAGCCTTGGTGAGGCTGACGATACCGGAGAAATATTTCTGCAGTCTTTCAGCTTCTTTGTCGATCAAAAGTCTTTCTTTTTTAGTATATTTTTCCAGTCCGCCCTTGGCTTTGTTTTCTCTCCATTCGATAAGCTTAGTGATCCTTTTTTTTATTTCCGGAAAGTTAGTGATAATTCCGCCAACCCAGCGTTCTGATACATACGGCATGTCTAAGGATTCGGCTGTTTCAATGACGATTTTCTTGGCTTCCGGCTTGGTGCCAACAAAAAGGATTTTCTTGCCTTCTTGAGCCAAAGTTTTTACTATCGCCTTAGCCTTCTCCAAGCTCTCGTCGGTTTTTTCTAAGTTGATGATATCAGCCTTATTTTTGGAAGTTAAAATAAAAGCGCCTGTCGAGGGGTGCCTTCTCGTCTTGGTGTAGCCGAAATGCGCGCCAGCTTTAAACAGCGCTTCCACTTGGGGACTATTTTTTGCGTTCTTTATCATATCTTTGGTCATGTAGAAGAAATCTTATCAAAAATGCTTTTTAATTGCAAATATCCTCTTTTTTCTGTAATATCTATTCTATGTTGCAATCAGCCCTATTCACTAAAACTCGCAAAGAGGCGCCTTCGGACGAGGTGTCCCGGAATGCCGAACTCTTGATCAAGAGCGGTTTTATACACAAGGAACTCGCCGGAGTATATTCGTATTTGCCCTTAGGATTAAGAGTCTTGAAAAGAATAGAACAGGTGATAAGAGAAGAGATCAATAAAATAGGCGGACAAGAAATATGGATGTCGGCTATTCAAGATAAGGTTCTTTGGGAGCGAACGGACAGATGGGATGAAGAAAAGGTGGATAATTGGTTCAAGTCGGAATTGAAGGCCGGAGGCCAGGTTGGTTTCGGCATTACGCATGAAGAGCCCTTAACCCGCATCATGGCTGGAAATGTGAAGTCCTATAAAGACTTGCCGACCTATGCTTATCAATTCCAAACCAAGTTCAGGAATGAGCTTCGGGCTAAATCCGGCATCATGCGGGGCAAAGAATTTTTGATGAAAGATCTTTATTCTTTTTGCCGAGATGAAAAAGAGCACGAAAAATTTTACGAAAAAGTTATAACCGCTTACAAAGAAATTTTTAAACGATTGGGCTTGGGAGATTTAACCTTTCTCACTTTTGCTCCAGGCGGAATTTTCGCCAAATTTTCCCATGAATTTCAAACAATTTCTTCTGTCGGCGAGGACACTATATATGTGGATGAAAAGAAGGGCATTGCTGTAAATAAAGAAGTTCTAAACGACGAAGTGCTCTCCAGTCTCGGCCTTTCAAGAGACGAGCTCATCGAGAAGCGCGCTATTGAGGTGGGAAATATTTTTAAATTGGGCACCAGATTTTCCGATGCTCTAAACTTAAACTATACCGATGAAACCGGCAAGTCTGTTCCAGTTTTCATGGGTTCTTATGGCATAGGGGTTAGCCGGATTATGGGCGCCATAGTGGAAGTTCTTTCAGATGAGAAGGGCATAGTTTGGCCTAAATCAATCGCGCCATTTTCGGCGCATATTATTTCGATCGGGGCCGATGATAAAGCTCTGAAAGTCGCTAAAGATCTTCATGAAGATTTAAATAAAAAGGGAATTGATGCGTTGTTAGACGATCGGGCGGAGATGAGTCCGGGCCAGAAATTTGCCGATGCGGATTTGATTGGCATTCCGTATCGTATTGTTGTTTCTGAAAAAACCATGAAAGCTGACGGCTTTGAAGTCAAAGGTCGGACGGAAGGAAAAGGTAAAATCGTCAACCGGGAAGAATTGTTTAAGATACTGAAATCATAAATTTATGTTCAAAAAACTTTACAAATTATTTTCAAACGATATAGGCATAGACTTGGGTACCGCTAATACCCTCGTGTATTTGCGCGGGCACGGCATCGTCATCAATGAGCCTTCGGTGGTAGCCATTAATCAGAAGACTGGGCAAATAGTAGCGGTCGGTGCCGCCGCCCGCGAGATGCT
>DATBWL010000003.1:0-7257 GCA_036514795.1 Minisyncoccota bacterium | reverse complement strand
GCGCCCGGCGGGGCTACGAGCTGGCCGCCAAGATAATTCCGGAGAAAAACATCACTTTGCTGGCTCTTGATCCAAAATTGGATAAGAAAAAGTTTATCGTCCCCGGCCTGGGCGACTTCGGCGACCGCTATTTCGGGTTTTCCGGATAAAACCTGATATAGAAAAATAAGGTCAAATGTGCTAAGTTAAAGAGACGCGAGGAGAGGTGTGCTATGAAAAGCCAAAGGCTTTTCATCCGGTTCCGCGAAGCGGAAATGGCCGATGCCGTAAGGCAGGCCACAGGTAGGCGCCCGGAGGGCGCGAAGCCACCTCGACGAGCGACGCGAGGAGAGGTGGCTGAGCGGCTGAAAGCGGCGGATTGCTAATCCGTTATGGAGCCTTAAAACTCCATCGAGGGTTCGAATCCCTCCCTCTCCGCATTTGCGAAAATGACGGCTTTTGCCGTCTAGTTTCGCAAACTGACAGGAGAAGGAAGCGGAGCTTCCGAGGGGATTCGAAAGACTTTTCCATACGAGCGGAGCGAGGCGGAAAAGTACTAGCCGTAGTATTCGGCGAATCCCTCCCTCTCCGCCAGATGTCCAAGTTCGAACCCAAGCAAAATGAGGGTTTTTGGGCTAAAATAAAGATATGTCAAAATTACTTGCAAAAAAAGAAGCTGTTGAATTTCTTGGACTTGATGACAAGACTTTTGATAACGACTTTAGAAATAGAATTATTTGCGGGAGTGCAGTTGACATCATGAAAAAAATTCCTGATGGATCAGTCCATCTGGTTGTCACTTCGCCTCCATATAATCTAAAAAACTCTACTGGTAATGGCATGAAAGACGGTCGTGGTGGTAAATGGGCAAATGCCGCGCTTCAGAAAGGTTACTCCCATCACGATGACTGTATGCCTCATGATGAGTATGTAAAATGGCAACGAGAATGCTTAACAGAGATGATGAGAATCATTCCCGAGGATGGTGCGATTTTTTACAATCACAAATGGCGAGTACAAGGAGGTCTTTTGCAAGATCGACAGGATATTGTCAGTGGTTTTCCTGTACGTCAGGTCATAATTTGGAGACGAAAGGGCGGATTCAATTTTAATCCCGGTTACTTCGTACCTACATACGAAGTAATCTATCTGATAGCAAAACCTAAATTTAAATTATCACCCAAGACAAGCGGTCACGGTGATGTGTGGGAATTTACACAGGAGATGAATAATGAGCATCCAGCAGCTTTTCCAGTTGATCTGATTGACCGCATCGTATCTTCTACTGACGCAAAAATTATCCTAGATCCATTTATGGGTTCTGGTACCACCGCCCTCTCGGCTATAAATTTCAAACGAGATTATATAGGGATTGATATTTCACCGGAGTATTGCGAAATGGCCCGAAAGAGAATAAAACAACATCAAGCCCAAGTTAAACTTTGGTAATAAATATATGACTAAAAAACCTGTTATCTACACAAAACCAGCCCTTATCGCAAAACTGAAAGAAATTTCTGCGATAGGCTTTGTTCCGAACGCACGGAAAGGAAATGCCGGAGGCATTGGCAATACCCTTGAAGACTTGCTGGGTATCAAAGAAAACAATTTGCCAATACCGAACGCCGCAGAGTGGGAATTGAAAGCGCAACGCCTCAATTCAACCTCGTTGACGACACTTTTCCATATTGAGCCCTCACCACGTGCCATTCGCTTTGTCCCGCAAGTGCTTTTACCTAAATATGGCTGGCCACACCAAGAGGACGGCAAGAAATACCCTAAAGGAGAAATGAGCTACCGGCAAACAATTCACGGAAATTCAAGAAGTGATCGCGGTTTCAAAGTCGTAATTGACCGAAAAGAGGGCAAAATTTTAATTTCGTTTGACTCTGGAAATGTTGATATTCGGCATAAGAAGTGGCTTGAAGCAGTTAAAAAGCGTGTTGGTCTTGGCGAACTCAATCCGCAACCATATTGGGGTTTTGGTGATTTGGAACATAAGGCTGGAACAAAACTACTCAATGCTTTTTATGTTCAAGCTGAAGTAAAAATAGTACGCAAAAAAGAACACTATCATTATACGAAAGTGATGATGTTGCAGAAGTTTAATTTTGAAGGATTTTTGAAGGCGTTGGAAGAAGGAAAGATCCTTGTGGACTTTGATGCTCGCACTGGCCACAATCACGGCACAAAATTCCGTATGAGACAGGATTATTTGCCTTTATTGTACGAAAAAGTAACAGTGATAATTTAAAACACTATGGCGATCGCAATTCCAAAATCATTTTAAAAATTAAGACGAAAATCGGGAATTTTAAAGCATTATTTCAATTAGTAAAATCTCTTAATTTAAGAGCGGGAAGAAGTAATTCCTCTGAAACATCAAGGGCGTTCTGGCTTTCATCTAAAATAATCCACGCAAAGCGATATTCTTTATTTTTTTCGAAGTTATTTCCAGGAAGATCATGTGATTCTTTTGTTTTAGTGAATATAATTTCAAGGTAATCTTGGTTTTTTCTATCCGAGATTGCATCCGGTAAGTTATCAAATATATTTGTTTTATCATCTTTATACTTTATCTTTTGATGTATCGCGTGAACTATGATTTTTTTATGTTCAGAATCAAATTCCTGTCTTAAAAGATCTGAAATTGTATCGGCAAATTTTTGTGGATTTTTTAGTGTATAAAAAGAGTCATAATCTTCACTGAATTGTTTTCCCGTTTCAATACTCGGGTCTTCATTATCTTCTATTTGCATAGTACAAAATATATACACATTTTTAGTTAGTTCGTTAACTATTTTAATATTTTGCGCTATAAGCATGCCCTGTCCTTCGAAGCTTGAATTTGCATTGAGTTTATTTAGGTCCTGCGTAGTATGCAGTGTGGGTTTTTTGTATTTAATATAATCAATACTTTTCGGTTCCAAAAAGTCTCTAATCATTATGTTTGGATGTTTAGCGTAATATTGAGGAGTACTCAATTTTATTGTTTCTGTTTTAGAGATATGATATTTTTCTTCACAAAATTTGATTATTTTCATGATGTTTACAATCATATCAATATAATTATTTCTGTAAACAGTCTATATTTTAAAAGCTAGACCCGACCCGAGTACTTAAATTTAGTGTCCTTTAATATACTGGAATGTCCTTACGGGGCTTCAGCTAGTGGGTACTTAACTCTAGTAGTCCGCATAAACGAAGTTTATGGGGATTCGAAAGACTTTTCCATATGAGCAAAGCGAATGGAAAAGTACCAGCCGTAGTATTCGGCGAATCCCTCCCTCTCCGCATCAAAATTTGGTATACTACTGTTTATGAAATGTATCAAATGTAATCAGATGTTTTTGAAAGATGTCAAAAATCTTTCCAAGACCAAAAAATCAATCCTGCCGAAAACTTGTCCGGGTTGCAGAATAATGCCGGGCAATAGAAGCTTCAAGGAAAACAAAAAGTAACATGGCGCACGACGACTTAATCAAAGAGAACCAAAAACTCAAGGAAGTGGTGGCTTTGAAGTCCAACCTGATTTCCATGACCGCGCACGACCTTCGCACCGGAGCCGTCGCCCAAAAATGGATTTTGAAAATGCTCTTGGACAGAGACGCCGGTGTTATCAATGAAGAACAGGAGACGCTTCTGAAAAAAGCTTATGAAAGCAACGAGCGATCAATCGAGATGATCAGCGAATTCCTGGCCGCCAACCAGAGCGAGGATGCAACATTAAGCTTCAAGTTTGAAAAAGCGGACGCTCTCGCACTCATGGAGAGCGTTATCTCTGACCTGACTCCAGCCGCCAAAAAACAAGGAATCAAAATCATTTACGCCGCGCCAAAAAATAAAATTCCAGAATTAAAAATTGACCAACCGAAAATTCGTATCGTCCTTCAAAACCTGATCGATAATGCCATTAAATACAGCGAGCGAGGCGGACAGGTGCAAATTACCATTAATTCCGACGCTAAGTTTGTCGAATTTTCCGTCAAAGATTCAGGTATCGGCATTAGAGACGAAGACAAAGATAAAATTTTCACTAAATTTTTCCGGACCGAAAACGCCAAGAAAAAAAGAGAAGTTGGCACGGGGTTAGGCTTACCGATCATCAAGCTTTTTGTCGAGAAACACGGCGGTAAAGTCTGGTTTTCTTCCGAGGGCGTCGGCCGCGGCTCAACTTTTTACTTTACTTTACCTCTTTGATATATGGATTACCATATATCAACGGCGTTCGGACGAAATCAAAACGAGCTTTGCTTCGTTCCTCTCTAGTTGATATAATACAAATATGCCAAATAAAAAAATACTAATTGTAGAAGATGATAGTTTCCTCCAGGGACTGATGTCCAAAAAATTGATGGCCGAAGGTTTCGAAATTTCTATCGCGCTAACAGGAACTGATGCGGTGAAATTGCTTGACGGCGGCTTAATCCCCGACTTAATCATTCTCGATATCCTCTTGCCGGGAATGGCTGGCCTAGAATTTTTGGCCAATCTACGAGCCCGCGAAGCGCTCAAAACTACCCCCGTCATCATTTTTTCTAATTTCTCTGACGAGAAAGACATCCAAAAAGCTAAAGAATTAGGCGTGACGGAATACATGATCAAGGCCAATTTCACCTTGGACGAACTCTCAGCCAAGCTTAAAACTCTTATAAAATAGCCATGAGTATAGATTATCCGCTTCGGGATAATTTTCGGCTAACGGAAATCCAAAAGAAAGCACTGAAAAAGCTAGGGCTTGAAAATACCCGAGATCTGCTTTTTTATTTTCCCAGCCGTTACTCTGATCTAAGTGAAATCAGGCTCATTAAGGATCTTGTTGCTGGCGAAATAGCGACCATTTACGCCAAAGTACTTTCTGTCAAAACAAAAAAATCTTTCCGCTCCCGCGTGCCGATGGGCGAAGCGGAGCTCGAAGACCTGACCGGCAAAATCAAAGCGATCTGGTTTCATCAGCCATACATAGCCAAGATAATCCATGTCGGCGAATCATTGAAATTAACCGGGAAAATAAGCGGGGGTAAATACGGGCTGACCATGGCCAATCCAGAATATGAAAAGACGCCAGACTTGCCGATCGACATGCACGACTCCATCTTTGGGACAAAGGATAATCCTTTGTCCTCTGACAATTTCCGTTACCCTGTTTATCCGGAAACCCGAGGACTTTCTTCTAAGTGGATTTATCACGCCATTCAAAAAATAATCAGGGAGGGCGCGTTGGATAATATGAAAGATTATATCCCAGCCGAAATTTTGAAAAAATACAATCTGCCAACTTTGCGGACCGCGCTCATCTGGGTACATATGCCCAAAAATGAAAATGATGCCAAGGCGGCCAGAAAGCGTTTCGCCTTTGAGGAAGTTTTTTTCATCCAGCTTGAACGCCAGCATGATAAATTGGAATACGCTCAAAATAATGCTTATCAAATCAAGCCGGAGGCGAAAGAGCTCGAGAATTTCATTGGCCGCTTCCCTTTTAAGCCGACGAAATCACAAGAAAAAACCATCGGAGAAATATTAAATGACCTGGGTAAAAATGCCCCGATGGCCCGCCTCTTGGAGGGTGATGTCGGCTCCGGCAAGACCTTGGTCGCCGCGGTCGCCGCCTATGCGGCCATCAAAACTAAACCCCTGAATGCCAAAGGAGTCAGGCAGGATTTCGGCAATTTGCAGACCGCCTATATGGCGCCCACTGAAATATTAGCCAGTCAGCATTTCGAATCCTTCATCCAATACTTTAAACATTTAAATATTAATATTGGCTTAATTACCGGCAGCGGCTGCCGGAAATTTCCATCCAAGGTTAATCCAGCTGGTTGGACTGATATTTCTCGGGCGCAACTTTTAAAATGGGTCGCCGGCGGCGAGATCCCGATTCTCCTCGGTACGCACGCGCTGATTCAAAAAACTGTAAAGTTTAAAAACTTGGCGCTAGTCGTGATCGACGAACAGCACCGCTTCGGCGTGAATCAAAGGATGAAGCTGGCCAAGAAAGGCGGCCTCGTCCCCCACTTTTTATCGATGACGGCCACCCCAATACCAAGAACTTTAGCGCTGACCATTTATGGTGACTTGGATTTATCACTGCTCGATGAAATGCCGCACGGCCGCAAGACTGTGATCACCGAAATTGTCCTCAAAGAAAATCGCAATAGTACTTACGAAAAAATAAAAAAAGAATTGGAGGCTGGACGACAACTATATGTCATCTGCCCAAGAATTAATGAACCAGACCCAGATAAAGAATTGGCCGTCAATGCCAAGGCCGCGACGACCGAGGCCAAGAGATTAAAAGAGGAAGTTTTTCCGGAATATGAAATAGCTGTGCTTCACTCCAAGATGAGCAAAGACAAGAAGGAGAAGACGATGAAGGATTTCTATGATGGAAAAATTAAAATCCTTTGCGCGACTTCAGTCGTGGAAGTCGGCGTCAATGTGCCGAATGCCACAATCATCATCATTGAAGGCGCGGAGAGGTTCGGGCTGGCCCAGCTGCATCAGCTCCGCGGCCGCGTCATCCGCAGCAACACCCAGGCTTATTGCTATGTCTTTGCCGAAGCCAAGTCTGACAAGACCGTGGACCGATTGAAGGCGCTCAAGACGGCTAAAAATGGCTTTGAATTATCCGAGCTTGATCTGACACTGCGCGGCTCCGGCGAACTCGCGGGCGGCAAACAATGGGGCATATCAGACCTCGCCATGGAGGCGATCAAGAATATCAAGATGGTCGAAGCCGCCCGCACTGAAGCCCAAGCCCTGATCAAATCCGACCCGGAGCTTGTTCAATTCCCTCTCTTAAAACAAAAGATTAAATCTAAACTTAGTGAGTTTCACTTCGAGTAAATCACCAACCGCTATGGTACATATCGTCTTTAAACGTATCTTTCACTTTTTGAATTAGGAGATCTACCACTTTTTGTTTATCAGTAATATCAAGTTTTTTGTTAGCAAATTCATAAAAATCTGCCAGTTCTTTTTCTATTGTTTTCATTCTCTGGTTATATTCTTTATTTAAATCTGTTGCTTCTTCTTTACCAGCCTCAAAAATTTTCTCCGCTTTTTTTGATTTTTCCTCTGCGTTCTTTATGGCTTTATCGTAAACATTTTGTTTTTCCTCTGCCCCGCCGGAAAAATCAGTCATGCTACCCATCTTATCGTAACTACGCCAAGCACTATCAGCTTTTTTCTTCGCCTCTTCATACCCCTCCTTTGAATATTTCTCTTTTTTGAATGGATTAAAATTCATACCCTAATAATACCCCCCCCCGACGGGTT
>DATBWL010000002.1:0-5476 GCA_036514795.1 Minisyncoccota bacterium | reverse complement strand
TTTATTTTATGAACCATCACATGATACTTGGTCCTATAATCAAAAGGAATCTCGGCAACCACCGGAGATTCTCTTTCCAACTTGTCTTTTTTTAGTCCCATTTTATCGGCCAGAACCAGCATGGCCGCTTCGGTCGGATCACCGTGAACTTTCCACGCCTTCTCTTCCTCGGAGAACATCACTTTAGCATTGGCGCAAAAGGCCGCGACCCGGCCGGCAAAAACTGTCTCTGGCACCTCAAGCGGATCAATCGTTCTGCCCTCATATAGAATCTCCCCTTTGTTTTCATAGCCGACTCCTGTAATATCGAAATTTTTTCCGCCGGCATAAATCTTCTGGATGACCATTTCATTTTTAGTAATCGTTCCAGTCTTATCGACAGCGATGATCCTTGTCTGGCCGAGAGATTCCACGGCCTGAAGCTTTTTCACTAGGGCATTTCGCCGGCTCATCCTAAGCACCCCTGTGGCTAGGACCAAGGTCAGCACGATCGGCAAGCCTTCGGGGATAATAGAGACAGACAAAGAAACAACGGTCGTAAACATAACTTCCGCCGACTTGCCCATAAATACTCCGGATATGAACAGAATTGAGCTGATGCCCAAAACAACAAATATGATCAGGCGGGACAAATTTCTGATATCCGCCTTAAGCGGTATTTCAGTATCAATGGTGGAAATCTTTTTTGAAATACCGCCGACGAAAGTATCTAACCCGGTAGCGACCACCACGGCCCGGCCAGCGCCTAAAACAATGTTAGTCCCCTTAAAAACCATATTTCTCTGATCTCCAATCGTAAGATTTTTTTTATTTAATGATTCATTCGTTTTTAAAACTGGTTCTGATTCTCCGGTCAAAGACGCTTCGGCTATTTTTAGATTATTGGCAGACAATAGCCGCGCGTCAGCGGGAATCTTTTCTCCTTCGGTCAAAATAATGATATCGCCGGGAACCACTAGGGCGTCAGGAATGATTGATTCTTTTCCATCTCTTAAAACAATGGCCTTAGTTTCAGTGAATTTCTTTAAGGCTAGAAGGGTATTTTGGGATTTGCCTTCCTGAAAAGCGCCGACAGCGGCGTTAAACAACAAAACAAAAAGTATGACAGACGCGTCTACAAACTCACCCATAAAAAATATCACCACGCTGGCGGCGAAAAGAATGTAAATCAACGGGCTCTGAAATTGCCTCAGAAAGATTACAAATAAGCTGTCGGTTTTGCCTTCCGGTAATTTATTGGCCCCATATTTTTTAAAACGAATTTCGGCCTCGCTTTGGCTTAAGCCACTCTCAAGCGTTCCGAGAGCGGCTAGGGTTTCCGATATTGCCTTTGTGTGCCAGTCTTGGCTCATAAAAATTAACTAGGCGAGGCATCGAGAAAATAAATTTCAAATAAAGTCAGAAGGAGGCTCAAGCTCAATGGGCCGATTAGGAATCCAATCGGGCCGAAAAAAATCAAGCCACCCAAAACGGAAAGGAAGATCAAGAATGGGTGAATTTTTGAACCTTGGCTTAAAAGTCGCGGGGCCAAGAAATTGTCCACTAGGCCGACGGCCAAAGCGCCCCAAACAAGAAGCCCTAAGGCATTCGGCAAGGCGCCAAAAACTCCCAAATAAATGATCGCCGGGACAAGAATTAAAGATGTGCCAACGCCGGGAATCAGGGCGGAAATGGCGGCCAAGCTACCCCAGAGCGCCGGCTGAGGGAGTCCGAAAATAGTGAATCCCAGGCCGGCGATGATGCCTTGGATCAAGGCGATGATGATCGAGCCTTTCATTATTGAATTGATCGCCTTCTCGAATCGTTCGATGATCTTGCTATCTTTTTGATTAGGTAACGGGCTTAATTTGACGGCCAATCTTTTCAAAACAACTCCATATTTAAAAAGGTAGTAGAGCATGATGATAAAGATAGCGATGTTAAAAATGAAAAAAGAGAAACTAGAGAATATCGAGCTGAAATTACTCAAAATCCAGCTGGTCCCCTGCTTGAGATATTTATCTAAATCAGCAGAGAAGATTTGAGTTGAATCGCCGAGATTAAAATAATCGAAAAGATTATTGATGGCTTGTTGGCTGAAATCTTTGATTGATCCGATAAATCCAGAACCATTCGCATCCAAGCTCACATAGACCTGACTGGCTTGAGAAAAGACTTTCATACCAATTAAAGCCAAGGGCGTCAAGATCAAAAGCAGGATTAAAAAAACTGTCACCAGCGAGCTTAGAGCCTCTCGTTTGCCAAAAAAATTAAGAATTTTAAAATAAAAATGCTTAAACGAGACAGCAAAAACAATCGCTAAGATAAATGGAATGATGAAAGGCTTAAGAACCAAGAAAGAGACGAAAATGGCAGCGAGAAAAAGAGCCAGAAAAAAATATGACTGAAATTTCGCATTACCAGAAACAATTTTTTCAAAATTATCCATAATTTTATTTTTTGGTTATAAACTCAATTAGATCAATACATAATTCCCTAGCCAGCCCTGCTACCTTGTTTGTAACTGCTAATTTGGCCTCATAGGGCATTTTTTGATAATTCTCGGCCAACATATCGCGGATTTCCGCAACTTTTTCTTTCAGGGCGTCCTTCACCTCATGATCAGAAATGAAAACAATTTCCGCAAAAGAGTCGGCGATGTCTACGGCATTTTTGATATTTTCCAGATCCAAGCGATTATTTTTGAAAAGATTATAGCCGGCTTCGCCCACCTCGTCCTGAAGATCTCTTTCAAATTCATGTTTATCATAAGGATCCTTAAATTTGGTCTTGATCACAGATGCTTTCAGGTAGGCAAGAACTTTGCGCTCGAGGTCTTTCCTGAAAGGATTAGTGAGCACGCTATTTTTGACAACTTGCTTTAGTTGATCCTCGATCAGTTCGCCATTGTAGGAAAGAGAATCCTGGTCTGGGGCAATAATCTCCCTGATGAAGGAAGATTTTTTCAGCATCTCCGCGGGAGAAGGCTTATCGCTTTTTCCAGGTTTCTTTTCTAAAAACATAAAATTTATTGCTTATTATTTAGCCTAAAAGCGCTATAAGCTAGGAATGTCGCAACGAGAAATGCGATGACGGAGACTCCGATTGATATTGAAATTCCGCCGATCACCGCCTCCCAGCCCAAAATAGAGCGAATTAAATGCAAAACAGCGATTAAAGTAAAGATGATGCCAGCCGTTAAATTTAATGATTTTTGTGACATAAATTATAAAAAGTTAATTGTTAATAACTATATTTTAGCACAAAATTGCGGAGGCGGAGAGATTCGAACTCTCGGTGGGTTGCCCCACACAGACTTTCCAGGTCTGCGCACTAGACCGCTATGCGACGCCTCCAAGTCCCTTTATAATACATAAAATTACATTTCTCTCAAAGCCTTGGTCCGCTCTGCTACCGGCGGATGAGTCATAAACAGCTTATGCATTCCGCGCAAGGCTTGGGCGCCGAAAGGATTAGCGATGAAAAGATGCGCGGTGGCATCATTGGCGCGGGCCATCGGCTGGCCGTATTTGGAAATTTTTTCCAGCGCCGAAGCCAAGCCTTCCGGGTAACGAGTTAGAAGCGTGCCAGAGGCATCGGCCAAGAATTCCCTTTTTCTGGAAATAGACAAGCGGATAAGCATCGCAAAGAGCGGGGCTAAAATTGATAAAATTATTCCCGCAATGACTATGATTGCCCCGAGCTGACCGCCTCCTTCCCTGTTTCTTTGGCCGCCACCGAAGAAAGACATTCTAAGAAAAAAATCTGAAACAAGAGTCACGAAGCCGACAAGCACGACAACTACGGTGGAGATCAGCATGTCGCGGTTGCCTATATGAGAAAGTTCATGGGCGATCACGCCCTCCAATTCAGTTTTATTTAAAACCTGCAACAAGCCGGTAGTCACGGCGACAACGGCATGTTCTTTATTTCTGCCGGTCGCGAAAGCGTTCGGCGCCGGGTCGGTGATGACATAGACTTTGGGCATAGGCAAACCGGCGGTGATAGAGAGATTCTCCACGGCATTATACAAATCAAAATACTCTTCCCTGCGAACAAGATGAGCGCCGGACATTTTGAGCACAATCTTGTCAGAGAACCAATATGAAATTATGTTCATCAAGATGCTGAAGCCGACGAAGAAATACAAAATATTCGGATTGCCAAAATAATAGCTCGCAAATAGCCCAAGGCCGATGATAATGATGAAAAACAAGGCCATCAAAAACCAGGTTTTCCAAATATTTTGTGCCTGATGAGTATAAAGAGAAACCATTTAAAACTTTAAACTAAGAGGGAGCTCAACATAATAATTATGATGGCATTGATTAGAACTTGGAACAGGCCGATTTTGAATGCTCGACTGCGTCCGGTCTGATAAATTTTAGAGAAGAAGAATATCCAGCCGATTATAATCCCGATCAAAACGATTACTCCAAGAACAGAAGGCAAACTGATCTTCTCTGAGATTAAATTATAAACAGATACTATGAGACTTGGCGCTCCGGTTACTAAAATCGATTTTCCCCACGAATGTTCGGGGATTTTACCAGTCAAAAATTGCATCGTCAGAATTGGCACCAAATACAGAGCGGCTAAAATCGCCGCGATTTTCATGATATTATCTGTGCCGATAAAGTTGGCCAAAGAAAAATAGGAAATCGCCAAAGCTAGCAACACAGCGACGGTGCCAATCAAAATAAACATTTTGTTTCCCATTTTTTTTGTGACAGGGAGCGTAGGAGAAGAAACAGGCGCGGGGTTAACTACGGGGGCAGGCGCTGGGGTAACAACAGATGCTGGAATTGGAGTGATCACCGGTGCAGGTGTAGAAATTATCACTGGAGACGGTGTGATCACTGGAACGGGGGCAGGTGTCGGTTTATAAACGGGACCGGGAGCAAAAGTAGCTCCGATCGCCTTAAAAGCTTCATCAATATTGGCCCTGGCCCAACCGCCACCGGCCGCCAGATCGTTGGTAATCTTTTCTCTGGTGCTCCCCTTCTTTAATTCATTCTTAATATATTCAACTATTTCTCTTGTAATCATGGGCAATATTTATTTAATTAGAACTTAACTGAAACAGGATTCTTGGCGGCTTCTTCTTCCAGCTGGAAAAATTCCATTTTAACGAAATGGAAAATTTTAGCGATCAAATTCGATGGAAATGAGTCAGTCTTGATATTCAAATCGCGGACATTGGTGTTGTAAAAACGACGGGAAGCCTGGATCTTGTTTTCGGTATCAGAAAGCTCGGCTTGAAGCGAGAGGAAGTTCTGATTGGCTTTAAGATCCGGATAGGCTTCGGCTATGCCGAAAAGTCCGGTCAGCGCCCCGCCTAGCATTGCCTCGGACTTGGAGTGCTCACCCATTGTTTTCGCGCCCATGGCGGCGCTTCTGGCAACCGTCACTTTTTCAAAAGCTGATGACTCATGCTTGGCATAGCCTTTGACTGACTCGATCAAATTAGGAATCAGATCATATCGCCTCTTGAGTT
>DATBWL010000001.1:0-4916 GCA_036514795.1 Minisyncoccota bacterium | reverse complement strand
TTATGCTCCGCTCCCTTTCTGGATTCAATTTGATGTGATTTCATTTTATTTTTAAAATCTGACATATCGACGGTCTTGCCCTGCTCATGAGCCAACTCGAGAGTGAGTTCAATCGGAAATCCATAGGTGGTGAAAAGAATGAAAGGATCTTCTCCTTTTTCAAACTCTTTCAAACCTTTTTCCAGGGTGTGCCTGAATTTTTCTTCTTCTTTCTTGATTTCTCCTTTGTCATCAAGAATATATGCTCCCTCATATGTTTTTTTAACTTTTTCTATGGCTGACTCTAGGGATTCTTTAGAAAGCCGTACCGCTCGACGGATAAGCCGGCGAAGAATGTATCCAGATCCCGTATTTGAAGGTGCAACTCCGTCTGAAATCAAAAAGAGTGATGCCTTAACATGGTCCGAAATGATTCTCTCTTCTCTTGTCTTCTCTTCATGAAACAAGTCCGTCTCGTACACATTGTTCTTGCCCTGCACTGCGACAAGTAGGCGCTCTAGCCCCATGCCTGTGTCAATGCCTTTAATTTCAAGCGGTCTGTATGTTCCGTCTTTATTTTTGTAATATTCATTGAAAACTATGTTCCAAATTTCCACACCATTCACATATATCTCGGTCGTCGGACCACACGGGCCTTCTTCCCCCGTCGGACCCCAAAAATTATCTTCTTTTCCTGATTTAACTATTTTTATTTTTGAATCTATGGCACGCCAAATATTTTCTGATTCTATGTCATCTAGTATTTTATCCTTTCTGCCGGAGATGGATCCGCCCTCGGCAGAAAAAACAGAAACATAATCTATCACGAGCCCAAGCTCTTTAGTAATAAAATCATAAGCATATTGTATCGCTTCTTTTTTTGAAACAGCATTATTGAACGCAAAATTGCCAAGCATTTCAAAAAACGTCAGATGGGTATTATCTCCAACTTCGTCAATATCTGACGTACGCACGCATTTTTGCACAGATACTACCTTATCTCCAAAAGGAGATTTCTCGCCCAAATAATACGGTTTGAATTGCTGCATGCCGGCCGTGGTGAAAAGCACGGTTGGATCATTCTCTGGGATCAAGGAAGAAGACGGCACGATTTTATGTCCATATCCTTCAAAAAATTTTAAGAATTTTTGTCGTATATCTCTTGAGTTCATGTTACTTGAATTTCTTGGTTAATTGCTCGAGTTTTTTTATATCTTTCTCTATATTCTTCAATCCCTCAGTAAAAAATTCCGGCTTAGTGGTATCAATGCCCATATCTAAGAATATATCAGATGGGCTTTTACTACCACCGGCGGAAAGAAATTTTTCCACTTCTTTCATATAATTCGGATTAGCTCTGACACGTGCATAGATTGCGCTGGAAATCAAATTGCCATAAGCATAAGAGTACACATAAAAATGACGACGAATGTGCGACCAAGTAACAAAGAAATATCCATCTTCTTCTTTCATTTTGATAATTTTTCCAATATAAGACTCCATGTGCTTATTGTGAAGCTTAGCAATTTCTTCTTTGGTTATCGATCCCTTAGCTCTTATTTCTTTGTGCATTTCAAGCTCCCAATTGAAGCAGGCGATCTGACGGAAAACTGTGTTGATCTCATCATTTATTCTGTTGTGCAAGGCGATGATCTTCTCTTTCGGTGACAACTTTTCGAAAATCTCCTCAAAAACAAAATTTTCAAATAAAATGCTGGCTACTTCAGCTACAGAAATTGTATGATTATCGTAAAAAGGCCTTTGTTTTTTAGAAAATTCTGCATGAATGGCATGACCCATTT
This sequence comes from Minisyncoccota bacterium, assembly GCA_036514795.1. Lineage (GTDB taxonomy): Bacteria > Patescibacteriota > Minisyncoccia > Phycocordibacterales > UBA9973 > DATBWL01. The sequence goes on along the minus strand of DATBWL010000001.1, from coordinate 3,135 downwards.
CATGGCCAAAAGTCTTCACTGAATTGAAATTGCTGATGTGATTTAGAAAAACCATTGTCGGATTATTAATACTCGAAGAGCAAAAAGCGCCGCTATCTTTGCCTTTCTTCGGGTACACATCAATCTGTCCATTTGAGAGCATACGATCAAGAACCTCCAAATATTGATCGCCCAATTTCCCAAAAGCTTTACGCAATAACACCACGCAATCTTCGAATGTAAATTTTGTCTTGATTGATCCGACCGATGCAGCCCTGTCTGCATAAGTTAGATAAGGCACTTTAAGCAATTTAGCCTTCAACTTATAAAACCTCTGACTGATCTTAAAATTTTTAGTAACACTTTCCACTAGATTGAGCACTGTCGGCAAATCATTTTCATAACCCAAGATAGTCCCCTCGTAGGGCTCTTTGAAACCCCGGAGACTATCATTTATTTTCTTATCAATATACAGAGCATTTATCTCACTCTCAGCGAAATGACTTATCGATTTAAATGTCCTGACAATTTCCGAATGAAGATGCCTTCTTGATTTAGTTGGAAGACTAGAAACCATACTCATGGCTTCGGCCATCGGGATTTCCTTCCCTTGAAATCGAACTGTTTTAGTGTTGAGAAGCTTGTCCGCCCCTTGCGACCAGAGCTGTCTTGCCGGCAGATTTTTTAAGTTAAGTATCTTCTCTTCCGGCTCCGTCAAGTTGTATTTGCTTATTTCGAAAATCCTTTTCAAAAAATATCTATAGGGTAACAAGATTTTGCTTTTCAAAAATTTTGTTTGTGTTTTTTTATCAATTTTCCCAATTTTAAGATCGAAGAATAAAAGCTTATTTGTGGAGTCAGTCAGTCTGAGGCTCATCCTATTTAAGGCGGCTTCGGCAAAATGATCGGAGCTGTTTAGGGCTGTCACATAATGAAAATAAATTATAGGTTTGGCTCCACTCAACACAGCTGAGAGTTTCTCATATCGTAATAGGGCTTTTGCCAAGACTTTTTCAGTTTTAAGATAATCTGTCTTGTTTTGATAAGAACGAGCAAAAGACAAGCACATCTTTTCTATGCTCTTCAAATCTTTTTCAATTTTCAGATCATGGTGCGATTTATAGAATAAAGACAGATCCCAGTTGGTTTTCATGTTTTATTATTTAAAGCTATTCGATTTCATCTTCAGTCTTGTGAGAAATTTTCTTTAAAGGCTCTTCCACGAAAAAGAGGATGGCGAAAATAAAGATAGTGAGCACTGTCGCAATAACCGCCAAATTGAAAAACCCAAAACCGGCGGCGACCCCGATACCGGCCGAGACCCAAAGGCCGGAAGCCGTCGTCAAACCAACCAATCTCTGACCGCGAAGAACGATTAATCCTGAACCCAAGAAACCGACACCAACGATGATGTTAGACGCCATCCGAAGCGCATCGACATTAGTTGCTTGAGCGCCCTGCCTGACTATCTCGGAAATAATGACGAAAAGCGCCGAACCCATAGAGACCATGGCATAAGTCCTCATGCCCGCCGACTTGCCTCGAAGCACTCTCTCCACACCGATAATCATGCCCAAGCCCAAGGCGAGACCCAGCCTTAAAACAATGTCCGAATTGTTCGCAATAAGTTGTTGCATGCCTTTATTATAGCAAAATTATTTGACTATGCCACCGCCTAAACAAATGTCTTTATCATAAATAACGATAGATTGGCCCGCTGCTACTTGAAAGCTTTGGCGTGGCAAGCCCGGAGAAAATATGACCCTAGCTTTGTTGCCGAATTTAATTTCTATTTTGCAAGGCAGGAATTCACCGTGATAGCGAACCTGACACGAATAGGTTTTAGCTTTTAGGTTGTAGTTTTTAGGGAATCTGGAAATCCAGTTCGTGTCTTCAATGTCAAGGACCGGCCTTGACATTGAGACCGGCTCCTCAATGTCGCCGGATAAATTCTGTGAAACGGTTATTGTATTTTTTTTGATATCTTTAGCGATGATATAGTAAGGCCGATCATGATTGGTTTTCTTGGTGATAGTAAAGCCGTGCCGTTCACCTAAGGTGAAAAAAGTTGCGCCATTGTGCTTGCCGATTGTCTTGCCGTTTATATCTAAAACTCTGCCCGATTTTGGTTTGATGAAATGCTGAAGAAATTCTTTCATATCCAACTTGCCCAAGAAACATATTCCTTGGCTGTCTTTTTTTTTAAAAGTATGTAGGCCATATTTCTTGGCCAATTTTCTTACTTGGCTCTTTTTCAAATGCCCGACTGGAAAAAGGATACGCTTGAGCTGGTCTTGTTTGAGCGTCCAAAGGAAGTAGCTCTGATCCTTCGTGCTATCGCACGCAGTTAAAAGTTTATAATGTTCATCAAGTTTATAAAGTTTCTTACCTTTAAGAACTTTGGACTTTCTTCTAGCGAGCCGAAGGCGAGCATAGTGTCCAGTGGCGATATAATCGGCACCCATTGAAAGCGCTTTCTTAAAAAAAGCGCCGAACTTCACTTCTTTATTGCACATGACATCCGGATTCGGCGTCCGGCCGGCCTTGTATTCAGCTATCATATAATCCGCCACTTCTTTTTTATAAATCTTTTCAAAATCAAAAGTTAAAAATGGAATGTCTAACTTGGCGCAAACCCGCATGGCATCCCTCCTCTCCTCTCGCCAAGTGCAAGGAGTTAACGGCTTGCCCTGAGCTTCGTCGAAGGGCTGCCAAACTTTTATAAAAACACCAGCGACATCATAACCCCTAAACCCCTTTGGGGTCGGGCGACCAAATAATTTTTTAAAATTCTTTGGTGTAGCCTCTTTCAAAAGCGCAGCCGAAACGGAGCTATCCACTCCACCCGAAAGACCAACAAATACTTTCTTTTTGAGTTTTGTCTTCATTCAAATCTAGATTATCACACTAAAGAGATTTTATACCTGCCCTTCAATCAACTCAGGGTAAACCACCTAGCAAATATACCAGCGGGTAAAAGGCGAGTGAATTTGGATTCTTGAATAGTCAGCTCCCCTATTTCTATGGAGCCACCATATTTTTTAACCAAAATTTCCAAATTGTTCTGATAAGCAATCGGCGAATAGCCGGAAGCGTAGCCGTTGATCAAAAAGAAAAGAGGTTTATCCGAAAGAACTTCCAGGCAAAAATCAAAAA